>JAJYJE010000062.1 GCA_021789715.1 bacterium
TTGCAGTAAGTTAGCGGACAAGTACAATCGACTTAAGTCTCCCGGTCTCAGCGCAAGCTGAGGTTTTTTGTTTGCCGGGAAATCAAACATAGGAGAAGGGAAAATGGAAACCCAAGGCAATGCTTTAACGCCTAAACGCACCAATTTGATCAACTCCGTAGGTGATTCCAAAATTGGTACGCCGCAGCATTTGTTCAAACATCGCTTAATTAAGGGTGGATTGGTCAACTATTGCCCAATTTGCAAGTTCGAACTGCATGCCCTGCTCAACTGCAGCAAATGCGGCCATAGTGTGGAAACCATTGGAGAGAATGAATGATGCCAGCCAAGCCTGACTTAACGGAAGAGGTGATAAAAAAAGCGACCTGCGATCAGTGCTACGAGGAATACCCCGCGGACAAAATGGGCCACATTTGCCCATGCGGCGGCGTTATCGTAGACCCAAAAAAGTTGCCCAACTTCTAGCCTGTCTTTCAGGGCAGGGTGAATGCTCTTACAAGAGAGTATTTTCCGAGCCCTGCAAGGGCCACTTGGAGGAATATGGGTAATACGACAAAGTCAGACGACAAGACGCTCGAAACCGCAATCGCCAATCCGCAACCCGCAATGGAGTCGGCTGTTATTGAAAAGCCGGCGAGGGGGGTGGGGTTTCAATCTGACGACGCTACGCTCAAGGCGTGGCAGAGAGCATGCAAAGGCATCGAAGAGACATGGCCTAGATGAAACCGTGCCGTCTTCCGAAACTGGGGGACCGACAATAATCTTCACGTTAGTCGGTCCCTGTTCTTTTTGCCTTAATTTAGGCTTTTTATTTTTGCCTGTTTCTGGTATAATAGCTAGGCATTTAGTTGAGAATATCAACTTTTTTAGTCTTCGACCCCCAGCTTTTTACTTGTAATTTGCCACTTTTAACTTTTGCTATGTCTTTTTTCACAAAATTTTTTACCGGCGAGAAGAGCGCGCTTGAGCGCTATGGTGACGAACTTGAAGCCGTAAACAGCTTTAAGGACGAGGTTTCGGCTTTAAGCCAAGAACAGATCCGGGAAGAAATTAAAGATTTTAAATTGGAAATTAGCGCGCTGGATTCAAAGGATGACATTAAAGACAAACTCCACGAAATTCTGCCGCGCGTATTCGCGTTGGCCCGCGAGGCCGCCAAGCGTACCATTGGCCAGTTCCATTACGATGTCCAAATTGTCGGCGGCGCGGCTTTGGCCAATCGCAAAATCGCGGAAATGAAAACCGGGGAAGGCAAAACTTTAACCGCCACATTGCCCTTATCGCTGTTCGCTTTGGCCGGCAAAGGCGCTCATTTGGTCACCGTCAACGATTATCTGGCCCGCTGGCAAGCTTCGCTTATGGGACCGATTTACCATTACCTGGGCCTGTCGGTCGCATCCATCCAGCACGAGGCTTCCTTTTTATACGACCCAACTTACCAGCCGGAGCAGGAAGAAATTGAAAAATTACAGGGTGAAACCCAAGGGTTAGTAATGGATGTTAAGCATATGCGCCCTGTCAGCCGGCGAGAGGCTTATGCCGCGGACATAACGTACGGCACTAACAACGAATTCGGATTTGATTATTTGCGCGACAATATGGTCCAGCACCAGAGCCAAATGGTGCAGCGCGGCTTATTTTTTGCCATTGTCGACGAAGTCGACTCGATTTTGATCGACGAAGCCCGCACCCCGCTTATTATCAGCATGCCGGACACCGAGCCTACCTCCAAATACTACGATTTTGCCCGGATGGTTGACCGTCTGGAAGAAGAGAAAGATTACACGGTTGACGAAAAACACAAAGCAGCCAGCCTGACTGACGACGGGATTACGAAAATCGAAAAGATTTTAAACGTGCCGAACATTTACGACACGTCCAAGGGCGTCACGACCATCCATCACATCGAGCAGGCGCTGCGCGCGCGGGCATTATTCAAAAAAGACCGCGACTACGTGGTGCGCGACGGCGAAATTATTATTGTTGACGAATTTACCGGGCGTCTAATGTTCGGCCGCCGTTACAGCGAAGGCTTGCACCAGGCCATTGAAGCCAAGGAAGGAGTTAAAATCCAGCAGGAAAGCAAAACTCTGGCTACTATTACTTTCCAAAACCTGTTTCGCTTGTATATGTTCCTGTCCGGCATGACCGGCACGGCCAAGACTGAAGAAGAGGAATTTTTCAGCATTTACCAGCTGACGGTCGAACAGATTCCGACCAATAAACCCATGGTTCGCGATGACCGGCCGGACGTAGTTTATAAAACCGAAGAGGCGAAATTTAAAGCAATTGCCAAGGAGATAAAGGAGCGCCACAAAAAAGGCCAGCCGATTTTAATCGGTACGGTCAGCATTGCCAAAAACGAGCTATTGGCGGAATATTTAAAAAACGAAGGCTTGAAATTCGAGATTTTAAACGCTAAAAACCACGAACGCGAAGCGCATATAATTTCCCAGGCCGGGCGGTTTAAATCCATTACTTTGGCGACTAATATTGCCGGCCGCGGCGTGGATATTTTGCTTGGCGGCAACCCGATTGATCCGGAAGAGGCCGGAGCCGTGCGCGAAGCCGGCGGTTTGCTTATTGTAGGCACAGAACGGCATGAGTCGCGCCGCATTGACAACCAGCTGCGCGGCCGCGCCGGCCGCCAGGGTGATCCCGGTTCTTCGCAATTTTTTGTCAGCATGGAAGATGACCTAATGCGGCTGTTTGGCGGCGAACGCATGAAATCGCTCATGAATACCTTGGGGCTGCCGGATGACCAGCCGATTGAGGCAAAAATGGTCAGCAAATCCATTGAATCCGCCCAAAAGAAAATCGAAGGCTTGAACTTTGACACCCGCAAGCATGTTCTGGAGTTTGATGACGTGCTTAATCATCAGCGCAACATCATTTACAAGCGGCGGCGCAAGTATGTGCCGGGTACGGCAGAGGCCAAAAAGTTTGATCTTAGAGAGGAGATATTGGGACTGGTAAAGGAAGAGATCGGTTCGGCTGTCACACTGGCCTTTAATATGCCAACGGAAGTTGAAGGATCCGATGCCAAGCAGGATACGTTTGACGAACTTGCCAAACAGCTGAATACTATGATTCCGGTTACACCGGAGCTGGTTAAGCAGGCCAAGGAAGCGGCGGAGAATGCGGCGGATAAGGAATTTGCCGTAACAGACGTTTTCTACAAGGCTGCGGCGGATTTATGGGAAATTAAAGAAAAGGAGATGGGAAAAGAGGCGTTCGACGGCGCTCAGCGGTTCGTAGCCCTGCAGTCGCTGGATACGCTTTGGATGGAACATTTGGATACAATGGACCATTTACGCGACAGCGTGCGCCTGCGCGGCTATGGCCAGCGCGACCCGCTAGTGGAATACAAAAAAGAGGGCTACGAAATGTTCCAGCGTTTGATTGCCGAGATTAACAAGCAGATTGTTTATACCATCTTTCATATTAATATCCAGATCCAGGCCCAGCCAATGCAGCAAACGAACTTGCAGACGAATAAATCTGACGGTGCAACAGGCCAGCCGGTCGGATCATCTTCGGATCAGAGTATAGGCAGAAACGATCCCTGTCCATGCGGCAGCGGCAAAAAATGGAAAAAATGCGGCATGCTCAACACCGCCGAGCATTTGCAAAACCTGGCCAGGGGCGGAGCGAAGCACCAAGCTAAAGTTGGCGGATAAAAAAAACGACCTGCCGGGAATAGGACCCCGACAAGTCGTCTGCTGTTACGGTTTAGTGCCTCTACTAGGCACCCGTTCCACAATTTCCCAGGATAGCGCAAAGGCAAGCCCGGCCAGAAACAGGGCTGCCAAAAAAGGGGGGTCGCGAAGTTCGTGTGAAGGGGAGCTGGACAACTGGTCCGCCATTACCAAGATGGCCAACACGACCGCTATAATAAAAAACTTAACCAACACCCGTTGCGGAAAGTCTTTCATGTAACCTCCGTTCAAAATTGCTTTCAAACAGTAACACAAAATTCTCTTAATGTCAATGATTTATGGGCAAATTTTTGAGTCATATAAAGAATCTTTACGGAAAAATTTTTAATCCTCCAATCATTAAATCTTTAAACCGATAATATGGCTAACGACTTCAAGCGGAAAGAACCGAACAAAACCGAAAAAGTGCTATACGAATTGTTTATGCAGCAGCAGGGGATGGAACGCGCGCTCACGACAAACTCGGCATTGCTGGTATCTTTGGCGATGCTGATGAAAATCGAGCCGGAAAAACTTGCTGAGGCTCTTATTGATAACGATAAAATTAAGGAGTACAGCGGCAAGATCAACAAAAAAATTAACGAGCTGGAAGAATCGCGACGGGCTAAAGAAGCCCCCGCAGGCGATGCCGGCGCAACAAATGAGCATGCCGGGCACAACCATGCTTAATGATAAAATACCCCTTAAAACGGCGGGGTAATCTTTCCGGCGGCTTTTTATCGACTGATGAGGAAAAGCCCCGCAGGCCAATTAATGCCCGGTCCTCCTCGCAATGACAGGAAAAACCTATGTCACAAAACTTTTGGGACGCGTTTTATGCCAATTTATTTTCCAGCCTATCGGTCGTGGTTATTTTAGCGATCATCGGCTTTATCGCGAAGCATCGCATTACCCGCAATTTTAAAAAATTTATTGCAAGCGAAGTGGAAGAAACAATAGAACAAATCAAGGAAAACTCGAGAAATAAATAAAGCCGCTTACAGAAAATTTAGGTTGAGCAAATTGGATGGCTGTAATATCCATTCCGTTGATTTATGGAAAAATCATCGAAAGCCCAATTTCCCCAAGTCGGAATCGGAGTGTGGCTCTTTAACAAGAAGGGCCAAGTTTTGATGATGAAGCGGCATGGGAGCCATGGGGCCGGGACGTGGGCGCCGCCGGGCGGCAAGCTGGATTTTGGCGAAAGTTTTTTTGAGTGCGCGAAACGCGAAGTTAAGGAAGAAACCGGCATTGACATTAGCAGCATCGACATTGTAGGCGTAACAAACGATATTCATAAAGATGAAAGTAAACATTTCGTTACGGTCAACGTCAAAGCAAAAAGCTGGTCAGGAGAGCCGAATATTCTGGAACCGGAGAAATGCACTGAAATGGGCTGGTCTGATATCCATAAGCTGCCGCAGCCGCTCTTCTTGCCCATCCGGCACATTATAGAGTCGAATTCCTTTTGCGCTTGCGGCAGTGGCAAGAGCTTTAAAGATTGTCCTAACAAACCACCGCTATGACCAGAGCCCAGAAGCAAAAAGCGCTAGATAGAATCGCCCAAGAGATTAGAAATTGCAAAATTTGCAAGAAAGATAAAATCGGCAAGGCCGTACCCGGCGAAGGCGTTCCCGATGCCGATGTGGTATTCTTAGGAGAAGCCCCGGGTAAACTGGAAGCCGAAACCGGCCGGCCGTTTGTGGGGCGGGCGGGAAAATTACTGCGCTCGCTAATTAAAGAAGCAGGATTAAAAGATGAGGAAGTTTTTATTACCAGCCCGGTTAAATATTTGCCGAAATACGTAACGCCCAAACCTTCCGACATCGAACACGGGCGCAAACACCTATTCGAGCAGCTGGCCGTGATCGAGCCGAAAATCGTGGTTTTGATGGGCAGCGTGGCGGCACAGGCGGTGCTTCATGAAAAGTTCGCCATCGCTAAAGTGCACGGCACAACAATACAGCAGAACGGAATTACTTATTTTTTTTCCTACCACCCCGCCGCGCCTCTGCATAATCCCAACCTTCGCCTGGAGTTAAAAAAAGATTTCATGGAACTGAAAAGCCTTATTAATCAGAAATAATTTATGCAAAAAACCGTACGTTTGCCGCCGCATATTATTCCCATAAAATACAATCTTACCTTAAAGCCTGATCTTGAGGCTTTTACGTTTGAAGGCAGCGAAACGATACAAATTAAGATCCAAAAGCCGACCCGGAGAATAACCCTTCATGCCAAAGATTTGGATATTGAGGCTGCCGAGTGTCAGGACCAGTGGGCGAAAATTAGTTATGATGCTAAAGCCGAAACCGCGACTTTTACCTATCCCAAACCGCTCAAAACCGGCAAACATACGCTTAAAAC
>JAJYJE010000063.1 GCA_021789715.1 bacterium
CCGCTTCGCTGTACGGCACGTCGTCCCAGCATCTGGTGGCTTTGCCCACGCTGCTGCTCGGCGTAACCCAGGAGATCGGCGCGCGCATTGCCATTGTTACGGGCAAGGGCCTGGGCGACCTGATTCGCGAGTACTACGGCGTTAAAGTCGCGGTCGTAATTTTTATTGTTTACTTTTTTGCCAACCAGGCGGTTATTTTGCAGGACGTCAGCGGGCTAAAGTCTTCGATTCAGCTGTTCCATTTGCCCTGGCAGCCGATGCTGGTGGTGGTTTGCGCGTTAATGGTTTTATTGGTCATTAAGTTTAATTTTAAAAGTTTGCAGCGTATTTTTTTGTTTGCCATCCTGTTTTACGCGACCTACGTTTTTTCCGCCGTTTTGGCCCATCCGAATTGGGGCCAGTCCTTAAAAGAGAGTTTAGTTCTGCCCCAGCGGGCGTTTTTGGCCAGTCCGCAGTATTGGCTGGCGATAATTGCCGTGCTGGGCACCACGGTCACGGCCTGGGGCCAGTTTTTTATCAACAGCTTTATGGCTGATAAGGGCCTTAAGCCCCACCAACTTAGGGCAGCGCGCTGGGAAGTGTATTTGGGCGCTTTTTTGACCAATTTTTTGTCGTGGATGATAGCCATAGCCGTCACTTATACTTTGTTCGTCAACCATATTACCGTACTGGATGGCTATACCGCGGCCTTGGCCATACGCCCGCTGGCCGGGGCGCTGTCGAGCACTCTGTTTGCCGTAGGCCTTCTGGCTGCCTCGTTCCTGGGGCTGACCATTATCCCCCTGGCGACCAGCTACGTTTTTACCGAACTGTTCGGGTACGAGCGTACTTTAAACGCCAGTTTTTCCAAGGGCCGGGCGTTTTATGTCATTTTTATCCTTCAGATTATTTTGGGCATGCTGGTTTGCCTATTTCCCCGGATTAATTTGTTCAATATAACCATCTGGGCCAATTATTTGAACGGCGCGATTCTCCCCATCATCTTTTATTTTGTGATAAAGTTTTCCGAAAATTCCGCCATAATGGGCGACTATATTTCTAAGGGGTTTTCCAAGTGGTATTTGCGGGGGGCGAGCCTGGTTATCCTGGTCGCGACAGTTCTGACTTTGGTAGGAAGTTTTGTCCATTGAGCGCGTCAGTGTGTGCGGTGTCCGAAAATATACAAATGCTGCAATTACCGCATTCAAAATTTGTGTATTTGTCAAAGTTTGTGTATTTGTGATTACTATCATAATATGAAGATACTTTTAAAGTACCTCAAACGTTATTGGAAAATTCTGGCGCTGGCCATGTTTTTGGCCGCAGTTAACCAGATTTTTTCTTTGCTGGATCCGTACATTTTTCGGTTGATTTTGGACAATTACGCCACCAAGTTCCAGCAGCTGGCGCGGGCGGAGTTTTTCCGCGGCGTCGGTATTTTGTTGTTGCTGTCCATGGGAACGAACTTGGTCTCCCGCATCGCCAAAAATTTTCAGGATTTTTACGTCAATACCGTAACTCAAAAAGTCGGCGCCAAAATGTATACCGACGGCCTGGCGCATAGCCTGCAGCTGCCGTATCAGGTGTTCGAAGACCAGCGCAGCGGGGAGACTTTGGAAAAATTGCAGCGCGTCCGGCTGGACAGCCAGAACCTGATTACCAACTTTGTCAATATCCTCTTTTTCAGCATTATCGGTTTTCTGTTCGTGGTGATTTATGCCTTTAGCCTGAGCTGGCTGGTGGCGGTAATTTATTTGGCGATGGCGCCGGTTTTGGGTTTTCTCTCGGCATTTCTCAGCAGGAAAATCAAAACTGTGCAAATCCGGATCATTGCCCAGACCACGGCCCTGGCCGGCAGCACCACCGAATCCCTGCGCAACATCGAACTGGTCAAATCTTTGGGGCTGTCGGGCGCGGAAATCCGGCGCCTCAACAACACCACCGAAGAAATTTTGAAGCTGGAACTGCTCCGGGTGCGGTACTTGCGAACTTTGAGTTTTGTCCAGGGTACGGCCATCAATTTTTTGCGCACCGTAATTTTATTCGTGATGATTTATCTGGTCTACGCCCAAAGCCTGACCATCGGCCAGTTCTTTTCTTTGTGGATTTACTCGTTCTTTATTTTTAATCCGCTGCAGCAGCTGGGCGACGTGGTGAATTCCTATCGCGAGGCCCAGGCCTCCCTGCAGAATTTTGAAACAATTTTGTCCGCGGCCAAGGAGCCCAAGCCCGCGCATCCCCGGCGCGTAGGCCGCTTGTCGGAGGTGGCGTTTAATCATGTTTCATTCCAGCATCTGGCCGCGGACAAACACGCGGTCGACGAGGTGGATTTTAAAGTCAGGAGCGGCGAGACCATTGCTTTTGTCGGCCCGTCCGGCGCGGGCAAAACGACTCTGGTTAAATTGCTGGTCGGCCTGTACCGGCCGCGGGAAGGCAAGGTACTCTACAACAATATAGATGTAAATGACGCCGACTTGGAGGAAGTGCGCTCGCAGATCGGCCTGGTGACGCAGGACACGCAATTGTTCGCCGGCAGCATCCGCGACAATTTGAAATTCGCTAACCCCGAAGCCACCGACGCGCAGTTGTGGGACGCGCTCAAGCGCGCCGCAGCCGACAGCTTAATGGCCCGCGCTTTGCAGGGGCTGGATACCGTGATTGGCGAAGGCGGGGTCAAGGTCAGCGGGGGAGAGAAGCAGCGGCTGTCTATCGCGCGGGCGCTGCTGCGCGACCCCCGTCTGCTGGTGTTTGATGAAGCCACGTCATCTTTGGATTCTTTGACCGAAGAGCAGATTACGGCCACGATCAGGTCGCTGAGCAGGAATCAGGAACAGATTACCGTGCTGATTGCCCATCGGTTATCTACCATAATGCACGCCGACCGGATTTACGTTTTGGAAAAAGGACACGTTGCCGAGCAGGGCCGCCATCAGGATTTGCTGGACCAAAAAGGCCTTTACTACGCGATGTGGCGCCAACAAATCGGCGAGCGCGAAGATACGGCCAAAACCCTGGCTTTTGCTTGAGATTTCTATGTTGACTAAGTAGCCAATTTATGCTATAATTTACGGTTAATCCACTTACGCATTAACCGCCTATTTAACTTAGGCTTTTGTTGTGTTAGTAGATTTGTTGCAGGGGGATGAATCATGATAGCACAACCGGTTTCGCCTGAGCTTCAGGCAGAAGCTTTGCTCGACCAGACGTTGGCCGAGATCGCCAGTTTTTTCCCGATGACTCAAGCAGACTATGATATGCTGAGCTACGGCCAGCAAGTCTATGGTGTGCGGATGACGGAAGGAAAGGGCCGGCAACAGATTACGGTCATAAAAGGTGCTTCGGGTAACCATTACATCGGATCTCATAGTGAGCAGGAAGAAATGGAAGCCCGCAGAGACCGTGATCTGCAATTTTTTGACTCATGGTACGATGGATTGCAGCACCTTAGCACTAAAGGCAAACAACCTGAACGTGTTGCACAAGTCGTAACTCAACGGTGGCCAAAACGGGCAAAACGCAGTAAAAAACTCCGGGTGTTGTCGCCAAATTCCGTTGCCCGGCAGCAGTATATCCAGTTTAGTCCGGGTGCCTTGTTTATCGTCGAACTCAACGGCAAGCTAGTGAAGTTGCCGATTGAGGCGCTCTATCCCTGGGAGTACTATTCTAGGACGCTCCCGCCAGTTTTGGCGGAGCAAACCCTGGAATGGGATTTCCGAAAGGAAGTTGCCGAATGCATCCGCAGGATGATTCTGGGAGTCAGTGCGCTGTTTCCGATTACGGCTGAAGATCAGGCGCTGATCGATCTGGCCAATGCTCAAATCCGGATCAAATTTGTTGATCATTTTTGGCAATTGGCATCGGCATTTGTGACGGAGAGCGGGAAGTATCGAGTGGGCTTTCCACGCGACGATATGGAAGAGCAGCCGGTGGGTATCCAGCACGATACGAAGACCGGACGGGCTAACGCTGACGCAGAAGTTGGCGCAATCCGCAAGGCTCGCCGTCTTTATCCTGGGGATCCTATGAAGACTGTGGTTACGGTGCATCACGCGACCAAAAATCACACCCATGAGGACGGCGAACTCATTAGGATTGTCACTTCTTGTGCGTTATGCCGGAAGAGCTTGCTCCACTATAGCCCTAACGTCAAGAACATTATTCCCTTAAATGGCGAGGGGATTGGCAAAGTTCCGATGCGGGTTCTGTACCCGCTGCCAGACTTTCCGGTTCCGGGTCTGGCTGTGGCGGCATAATCTCGCAGTGCATATTCAACGGTTACGTTCCCGTTGATTCTCCAGGGCTGTTAGCCCGCGCCGCAGGCGCGCAACTCACTCATGAGTGCGCGACCTGCGGTTTTTTTGTAAAAAACCGCATAACCAGCATGTCCGCTAGTGATTCACTATTTGACGGTCTCAGAATAATGAATCATAGAATGTCTTCCCTTCTAATTTTCGCATATTGGCCGCTGGGCAGGCTGTCGGGCAGTTTCAGTTTGTTAATCCTGATGCGTTTTAAGTTGGCTACGGTCAGGCCGACCGCGGCCAGCATGCGGCGGATTTGCCGTTTTTTTCCTTCGTGGATAGTGATCCGAATTTTGCCGTCACGCATTTTTACTTCAGCCGGGTATGTTAGGCCGGTGGCTATCTCCACGCCCCCGCGCAGGAGTTCCAGCTGGCTTTCACTGGGTAATTCCTGGGTTGCGACTTCGTACTCTTTGTCGTGCTCGTATTTGGGATGGGCGAGTTTTTGGGTCAAATCGCCATCATTAGTTAAAATGAGCAAGCCTTCGGTGTCAAAGTCGAGCCGGCCAATGTTCCAGACTTTGCCGCGCAGTTCCTCGGGCAGGAGTTCAAAAACGGTCTTGCGTCGCCGGGGATCGCTTTTGCTTACCACGTAGCCGCGCGGTTTGTTAAGCGCCAGATAAATGAATTGGGCCGCCGGTTTGACGACTTTGCCGTAGACTTTGACTTCGTCTTTGTCGGGGTCCACTTTGTCGCCCAACTTGGCTTTGCGGCCGTTGATGGAAACTTGGCCGCTTTTAATAAACTCCTCAGCCTTTCGCCTGGAAGTAATGCCGGCCTGGCTTAAAAACTTTTGGACTCGTTCTTGCATAAATTTACTTTTCGCGGATTAATCTGTTAATGATTTTTTTCCACAGCGTCATTGTGAGTAAAATTAAGGCAAGCGCGATGAGCAATGAAAATTTGCCAATAAGGTTGTTAATATCCTCCCAGGCGCTGCCGAAGGCGTAGCCGATGCTGGCGAAAATTAATACCTGGACGATTTCTCCAGGCACCTCGTAGAGCAGGTAGCGGAGATACGGCAATTGCCCGAGCCCGGTAATAAAATTTACGGACAAGGTTGCCAGTACCTCGAAGCGGCTGAAAAAAATTATCAGCGCCGGGCCGCGCTGGATGCGCCGCTCGATGGCCTTAAAGCCCGGGGAATCGAGAAGCTTACGAAAGCCGATGCGGCGCAGCACGGGCTGGCCAAAGCGCCGGGCCAGCCAAAAGCCGGCGCTATCCCCCAAAATATTGCCGGCGCTGGCGGTCAGGATAACCAGGTCCATATTAAAATAGCCCTGGCTGGCGAACGCGGCCGAGGCCATTAAGGTGGCAGCGGAAGGAATAGGCAAGGCTATAGCCGCCAGCAGCGTTACCGTAAACAGCGTGGTGTATTTATAAACCAGTAAATAAGAAAGTATGGTTTGCAGTAAGAAATCCATTACTTGCCGCTCCGGTATTGGTTAATGGCGTTTTGGATTTGCTGAATCAGGGTTTGGCTTCTTATGTATCGGCTGTGGGCGTAACGGATTATTGTGATATTGGGATAACGGTGGTCAGTAATGCCCAAGCTGGCTTGAAGTAAGGTTTTGGGCAAGTGGAACAGGACATTTATGTAATCAAAGGTCATCCACGGTTGGATGTCATCTAAAGCGGCGGGCCGATGCTGCAAGGCGTCGCGCAGTTCTACGCGCTGCTCGCTGCGGTAAATATCCCGAATTCCTAAAAATGTCCACCACAGCGCCAGAAGGCAGGCGAATGCAAGGACGGCAATAAAAAAATTGAGATCGG
>JAJYJE010000064.1 GCA_021789715.1 bacterium
TATTGCCGTTGTACCAAACCGACTGGCCGCGGCGTATTTTTAAACCCTGGCCCACAGCACGCCTTTGAATTCGTTATTCACAATTAGCGGCACGCCGCGCAGCGATTCAATCCTCGCGGAAATCTCGCGGACCGGGCATTTGTGCGGTCGGGCATTGCCAGAATTGCAGTGTGCGCAAAGGGTGCGCAGCTGGGAAACTATTTGGAGTTTTTGCTTTTGTAATTCGCCCATATAAATATAAATATAGAGTATGGAATCTAAAGTTAAACTTCGACTTGTGGAGAAAAATCAACCTGATATTCCGGTATACCGAGACTAATGCCATACTGTTTGGCCTGCATATATCCTACCTTATCACTCCTGGAAATCTTAAATATTTTATCCTTAAAAATGATATAGTGAAATTCTTTATTTTTATAATCCGCGTACCAAGCGCTCTGGCGGCTATAATCAAGCGCACGGCTAATCTGAATTGCGATGCGATCGGCATCGGCTCCGGGAATTTCAATTTCATGCAGAGTCCATTGCTTAAGCCAAGGTGTGCGGTGCCTGCCGGTTACGGTTTCCCTAGTAGTTCTACGAACTATTATTTTGCGCAACAAGCTCGTATCGCTCAGACTTTCTTCAATTATAGTCCCGAGATAATCCATAAATAACGATTAAGCTTGATGAATATCCCAATAAACTTGCCCCGTGCTTTAGTTAGGGATTGGACACCTACTCCAAATTCCTAATAACCCCAACCACTTTACCCTGGACGCTCCATTCTTCTTTAGGGTAGATATTTTTATAATCGGGATTCTCAGCCTTAAGGTAAGCGCGGTTTTTTACGTAAACCAGGCGCTTAACCGTAGCTTCGTCATGGAGCAGGGCTACGACAATGTCGTTATTTTTAGCTTCCCTGGTCGGCCGCACGATTACCAAATCCCCCTCGAAAATTCCGGCATTAACCATACTGTCGCCGCGAACTCGGAGCAAAAACACATCGCGCCTGCCTTTAACCAAGGTTTGCGGAAGGTTAATCCATTCCTCAATATGCTCTTCCGCCAAATGCGGAGTGCCAGCCTGAATAGACCCGAGCAGCGGCACTTTCATAAATCCTTTTTCCAGGCTTTCTCCCAAAGTTTTTAAGACTTCGATCCCGCGAGCCTTGCCGGTGGTACGGATATAGCCTTCGTTTTCCAGCGCGCTAAGCAATTTAGCCACCGCGTTTTTGGATTTCACCTTGAGAAAACCGGCCATTTCGGACACCGATGGCGGCAAGTTGTAATCGCGCACTTGCTTGATTATATATTTGAGAAGCTCCTTTTGGCGCTCGGTTATTTCTTTGGGCATAGGGGTAAATTTAAGTATACATTCGTATACCTATACTATACGATCGTTCACCCTGTGTCAAACTTACCCAAAATTGCGATATTTATATATTTCCATAAAGTTATCCACAAAAAAGCGGCAGCCAAAAAAGACTGCCGCTTGTTAGCCTATAACACCTCCTTATTGCCGTGCCGAAGGCTCGACAGCAGGTTGGGCATTGGCGGGAGCCGCGGGCTTGTCCGGCGCTTGGCGATTAGCTTCGACGCGCACCAGTTCCGCCTGCCGCAGCCCGAGCATCCTTTTGGGAATAAACCACAGGATATTACCGGTAACCTTGCGATGACTCAACGTATCCGCCAAATGAACCACCGCGCCGCTGACCGCGTCTACCCGTCCCTGGACTCGCCCCACCGCTCCTTCATTGCCGGCTATCGCCGCCTCGTTAGACTGGATGCGATTAACCAGCACCTGATAGTCATTCCGGACCTCGGCAACGCTGGCTTGCATCGCCTGAATATTATTGGCCAGACCGTCGCTCTTGGCCGCCACCGCCTTGACCTGCTCCGCCACTTCCGCCACCTCCTGTTTGGTTGCCTTGGATCCCAAATCGGCACGCGCTTGTTTTAGGCCGGTTTCAACGGACTCAGTCCGGCCGCCTAATCCTTTAAGTAATCCCATCTGTTTCTCTAGCGCCGCGACTCTGTTTAGCGCCTGGCGGATTTCTTGGCGCGTTTTGTGAATCTCATCTTCCACATCAATATTTGGCGCTGCCGTAACAGGCGCTGTTACGCGGTACTTAGCCTGATACACAGTCGAGCGGGTCGGCGGCACGTCTTGGCATAAATACAAATCGTAAACGCCCTCCTCGCCTTCCTTAACCATAGCCCGAAAGCTAAGTAAGGCGTCTGATTCGCTGATTATGCCGGCTTGTTTGGGTTGAAGCGGTATTAAACCCTCCAATGCCACCCAAACCGTCCGGCACGTAGAGAGATTGCCCGAAGCGGCGCGGACCGTAAATACATACGGCTGTCCCGAGGTAACGGCCAGCATGCCGTTAACAACATGCCCGCCTGCGGCAGTCAGGCTGCTGACAGCGATTTGAGCGTTCGCGGCCAGAGCCAAACCCAAGCCGCAAACCGCGGCCATTCGTAGCTGCATTTTTGCCTCCTTTGCTGGGATAAGTTTCCTGGCACGCCAGGAACCCCCTATATATAGACTTAAAATGGCCAAATAAATTAAAATTCCTCAAGATAACTAAAAATTATTAAAACAGCGCATCAGGCCTGATGTGCCGCTGGAATTTATGGACTTCCCGCAGTCGGGAACGATACTATATTACATTACCGCCGCTGCCGCTCGCCCATAGCAAATGGCGGAGGAGGCACTTCGCGGGCGCCGCCCCTGCCAAAACGGGCGAATAAATTCATTTTATGTTAAGTAAAAATTGAATAAAAATCACGGTCCCCTGCCAGACGTTCTGGAGCATGGGTACCGAAGCCGGCAGCAAGACGATCAAGGCGATCAAAAAAACAAAATCTTTTTTTACAACTTTGAAAATGGAATAAACCAAAAACGCGGCCAGGGCGATGGAAATGACCGGACGGACATTGACCGGAAAGTTGGACAGGAACTGAAGATATAAACTTTGAATTTGGGACATAGTTTGTGAAAGGCGAATCCCCCGGCCATGTAGATTTATTTTACGCGGCCAGCTGGCGGATTATGAACGCGCGAATTTCATCTTAGCATCTTACATCCTCACGCCTCAGCAGCATATTAGGATGTTAACATGATAAAATGCTTAACGGTATATTCGGCCTTACTTCATAAAATTAATTTTATTTCTTTTTAGGGGCTAAGGAGTCGACCACGGTCAGATGCGGATAATCAAAAATGTCCTTAATAAACTTATCAAACGTGTCACGGCGCAACTCAAACTCTCCCACTGTCATTACGCTGTAGTTGATGTCCTGCCCCATCATTTTTTGGGCGGATTTGAGGAAATCGGACAACTTTTTTAAATTAGCCCGGCCCACGAGCAGCAAATCCACCGGCAAGCCCGGTTGGCCGGTGAACAAACCGCTTAAAAAAGCGGCCTTAACATCTCCGAGCTTTTTTATAGCCGCAAACAGTTCGTCCTGATACGCCGGCGCTTCCTTTAAAAACTGCCGCCTGATATCGGGAACCAGGCGGTTTTTGCCGTTGATAATATAATATTTCTTATTTTTTTTGGCAAAACTTTTTAATAAGCCCGACTCCGCCAAAAGGTTCAAGCTGCGAGCCGCTTTGCCGTGCGGCACCTTTAGCCGCTTGGAAATTTCCAGGATAGAAAAGGAGCGGGCCGGAGCAACCAGAAAAAAACTTAAAATCGAAGAATCGACTTTGGAATCAATTATGTCTTGTAGCATAACAATATTATAGCATACTATCCTTACTTAAGTAGGAAATAGTCTCAAACACATTAAACATGGGATGCGTTAATTAGGGCCCCAGGCTAATTTTTGGTACCGGAGTAAAAAATATGGTATAATTTACGCAAACATCCTTTTTAGCCCTAACAATGGAAGACTTGGAAAGCCAAATTGCCAAAATTCAACTCGGCAACCTCAAAACCACTTCTTCGTACGTCCATGTGATGGCCGAACAGGCCGCGGCCAGCTCGGCCGAACTGTTTGTAGTGGCCGAATTGCCCATGTTCAATCCGGCCGCATACGAATCGTGCGAAAGGATTTGCGAAGCGATCGCGGCCGGATTGCGCCGCGCCTATCGCAAGCCGCTTTTGCCGGGCAGCTTTGAAACCGCCATTGCCCAGATTAACGAAGAACTCGGCAAGCTGGCCTCTTTGGGCCAGATCCACTGGCTGGGGAAGCTTAATTGCATTATTGCCGTTCGCGAAGGCCAAACTTTTACCGTGGCCACCTGCGGCAAAATCGCGGCATTCCTGTTCCGCTCCGGCGAATTCACGGATATTTCCTGTTCCTCTGCCCAAAGCCATCCCCTAAAGACTTTCGAAAACTACGCGGCCGGAAAAATCCGGCTCGGCGATCTGCTGGTCTTATCCACAACCCAGCTGCTGAATTATGTTTCCATGGACCGCCTTAAGGCTATTCTTCAAGGCGATAATTTTTTGGCGTCCGCCCAGACTATTATCGAGCTCATAAAAGACAACGCCGGACCGGAAGCGGCCTTCGGCACAATTATGGATCTGCTAGTCGAGCCCGGGCAGGCCAGCGAGCAGGAAGTCGACTTGGAAAATTTTGTCCGGCAAACGCAGGACCGCGCCTCCTCGCCTGCGGCTAAAATTACCGGCTTCATCAATTACCTGAAAACCATGCTTACGGCGGGCGGCCAAAAGCAAAAACGTATCCCGCAGGTCGGCTTACCGGGTACTTCGGGATTGGATGCCTGGCGGGAACGCCTTAAAAATCTTACCGGCCGCACCGGCAATGTCGCGGCTACCGGCAAGAACTTTTGGAACGCGGTAGGGCGGGGCGTGGCAGCCAGCCGCAATTCCTTAAAACCGCAAAATATCAAGCAATATTCCGCGGAAAAGAAATTCTTTTTGGCCGCGGCGGCGATCCTGCTTTTTACGGTTATCATCAGCCTGGCAACCGCCAGCCATGTAAAACGCTCAAGGCAGCAAAGCGCCGCTATGAGCAGCCGGCTCAAGCAGGCGCAAACGCTTATAGCCAACGCCCAGGCTTCGCTGCTCTATAACGACGGTGCCAACGCCCAAAACTACTTTACCCAGGCCAGGAGCCTTATTCCTTCAGCGACTCAGGTTGACGGCGCCAACAAGGCGCTCTACCAAACCGTAACCGGACAAATCTCCGGCCTGGAACAGCAAGTGGATAAAGTAACCGATGCGCAGGTAAGCAACCTCGGCACGCTCAGCGGCGGGCCGGCCCTCCTGGCGCTGCCCGGCGCTTTAGCGACGCAGAATAACGGCGGCATTGTAGATTATAATCTCGGCACCGGCCAAATCGAAGACGGCGCCCTAAAATCAGGCAATACGATATTGGCGGCCATCAATACGGGAAAAACCGTAGTGGCCTATAACGGCTTGGGATTGGACCTATGGACGCCGGCAACGGGCGCGGAAACCGCAGCCTTTACCCAGGACGTACCGCCCCAAAACGATTTTGGGGGGCTGTCGTGGTATCCGACAAATAGCCGCGCATACGTGCTAGACAAAAAGAACGGCAGGGTCTTAAGCTACCTGGTCAGCGGCAACAATATCAGCAGGCCGGTAGTTTCCGTAAACGATCCCAAACTGCAAAGCGCCCGGAGCTTAGCCATAGATGGCAGTATTTACGCGTACGGGTCAAACGGCATCAGCAAGTATCTAAGCGGCCAGCCCGCGGCCTTTACAGCGCCATTTTTGACCACACCCCTTTCCGGACAGGGCAAAATTTACACGGAAAAAAACTTTAAAGACATCTACGTGCTTGACAGCGGCAATAACCGCATTGTGATTATGGATAAAACCGGCAGGCTCGCGGCTACGCTCACCAGCAGCCAGTTTACCAGGCTCGTGGATTTTTACGTAGACGAAGCCGGCAAGGCCATTTACGTCCTGAACGGATCAACCCTGCTGAAGGTGGCGATACCTTAAAGGATATTTCAGGCAATCCTGAGTGATTCGGTGTATTCCCCTACGATTTTTTTTGTTTCCGCCAAATCTTTGGCTGCCATCAGCTTGGCGCGCAAAGA
>JAJYJE010000065.1 GCA_021789715.1 bacterium
GCCCGGAAAATTTTCAGGATCTGCACAACCTGCCCTTTGGCACCTATGGGCAGCTCACCGACAGGTTCGGCGTGCCGTGGATTTTTAAGGGCGATAAAAAACAACCGTAAACTCCAAATTTGCGCGCTGTCTCTTGCCTCCGCAAATTCCGCTGACCTCTGGCCTGGCACGGATAGGCCGGGCCATAACAATAATTTTACAGTCGCAACTTTTAAGTATAAAATAGTCTCATGAGCAAAAAAGAAATTTCCCCCGGCCTGTCCAATGTCCATAAAGTACCCCCGGAGTTGCGGGCGGCTTTAATTTCTAGCCCAAAAGCCCTGGCCGCGTGGGAAAGCCTTACGCCGCTGGCGCGCAATGAATGGATCTGCTGGGCGACTTTCCCAAAAAAGCAGGAAACCAAAAACCAGCATGTGGAAAGAGTCGTCACGGAACTTAAAGAAGGCATGCGCCGGCCTTGTTGCTGGATTGGCTGCGTTCACCGCAAAGACAAGCCTTTAAGCCCTTCGGTGCGGTACGTGCTCAATAAACAGCGCAGGAGCAGCTACGCCTAGCGGGGTTAATTGCTTTCATAAACAAAGCCCCTGCTCATTCAAATAATTTTACGCCGCTGACCAAAAAAATCGTTACATAGTAACGATTTTTTTGGCGGACAAAATCCCGGCAATCGGTCACCCCCCATAGCCCCATTTTACTTGAACGCGTAAGACAGCAGCACAATAGTCAAAGCGTTAAGCACAACCAACGCCGCCACCATTTGCGCTTTCGTAGCGAGCGGTCTCATCAAAATATAAACGGTGTAGATTATCGCGACAATCGCCGCGCCAATAAAATTTCCTTTTATCATATTTTTTGTAGAGCGAAGTTAAAATACCGACCTTTCCTATGGTTAATTATTAAAAAGTTTTATCTCCCCGTTTTCCAGATCAACTCCGCCAGGTGCAGCTTCTCCGGCAGGCGATTTAGGTAAGGAATATACGGGAACAGCACGAATAACAGCATCAGCGATCCTAAAATTTCCGCGCCGTCGCGGTCGCCGTTGCTGTCGTTGGCCAAGGCGGTGTGATCCAGCAGTCCGAGCGGGGCCAGCCACCAGGCGCCGGGCGGAAATTTGCCGTTTTCCTCGCGAACCATCCCCCACTGCTCCGTGGTTATATGCAGCTCATCCGCTTCGCTGTCCAAAACTCCGGTGTCGCTCATAAACCTCAGCGCGTAAGTCGGTTGAGCGGCCGGATTCATGCTGTCCAGGGTAGACTGGTAAAGCCCGCTCCTGGCCGCCTCCACCAGCGTGTTAATGACCGACAAGAACGGCTGGCCGGCCGCTAATGAATTGTCCACGGTCCCGGCGTTGGAATTTTTGTAAAAAGCCTCCGCGTCATTAATTTGCCGCTGCCGGGTTTCGGCGTCCTCTTTCTGGAAAGCCTTCAGCTGATCGGCAATACCCGATTCCGCGATATAACTCTCGTATGGCCGCAAAACATAAATTTCACGCGTGTCGTATTGATATGGATCAATGGAATCCATGTAACTGGCGGTGTCGGACGCGCGCTGGTATTCGTCGATTAAAGTTTGCCCTACCAGGGCCGAATCCTGCCGGGCAATGCCGCTGATGCTGGCCGGCGAAATGAGCGGCGAAGGAAACAGCGCGGCCAAAATAACAATCAACACCGTCAGGACTCCGCCGCGCAAAAATAACTTTGTATGATCAGCAGGCACTATTTTATAAGAAACATCTTTGCGGTAAGGCTTGGCGATGCCCCGTATTTTTACCAACGTGTAATGCAGCCCCAGCAGGATAAAAATGATTATCGGGATCAGAACCACGTGAATGCCAAACACCTCGGCGTGGTTTAACGTGTTAATGACATAACCAAGACGGGCGCCGTTCCAGAAATCCGCCCCCTGCAGGGCCCGGTACTGCGAAGAAAAATCGCCGCGCAAATAGTAACCGAATTCCGCTTCCAGCAGCATCAGGAAAAACGCGACCGCTCCCACAACCCAGGTCAGCCGCCGCGGCGGCTTAAAGCCGCTGGTGGAAAACACCACCAGCACATGCAAAGTGATTATTAAGACCAGAGCTTGCGCGGACCATAAATGGATACTCCGAAAAAATATGCCCGCCGGGGCTGTTAGCCACCAGGAGGATCCCATTAAAACCATTATCAAACCGGATACCAGCAAAATGGACAAGCAAACCAGCCCCAAAAAGCCCAAAGCATAAAAAATGCTGTTGCCGTAAGCGGGGACTTTTAAAATAAAGATTTTATCTTTTACTCTTCGTAAGATTTTATTTTGGATTTTGCCCGGCATAGCCTTGTTTAACTGCATTATAACACAAACCGACGAAAAAGCGCGGCGGCTTTGCCTGTCTACAATTATTTGTTAGGACGGAATCACTATAAACGCTTTCTGCCCGTTACCCCAAATGTACCCGGAAAGGCAAGAAAAATTTTCTTGCGGCCGGACTTCTCCAAGCTCAAACCGATACCTTAAAAGAGGGAGGTGGAAAAATTAATTAAGAAGGAGTGGCTATGCTACACTGCCAGCCATTTCTTTTATTCGACGGCAACTGTGCCGAGGCTATGGCGTTTTATCACCAATGTTTGGGCGGCGGGTTGAACCTGACCAAACTGGCCGACACGCCCATGAAAGACATGTTTCCTCCGGAAAAACACCAACGGCTGATTAACGCCCGCTTGAAAAGCGGGCCCATAGAAATTTCCGCCACGGACTGGATGGCCGCGCCGGCGCGCCTGCCCAAACCGGGCAATACCATGGCTATTTTTATCATCGGCCAAAGTTACGACGAGTTACAGCCAGTCTTCGGCAAACTCGCCCAGGGCGCCAGCCCGGAAAATTTTCAGGATCTGCACAACCTGCCCTTTGGCACCTATGGGCAGCTCACCGACAGGTTCGGCGTGCCGTGGATTTTTAAGGGCGATAAAATAATGCCCGGCCCGAACTTCTGTTTTTTTCAGATAACGGCTATACTGTTTTTAGAAGTCCAAACCACACAAGAGGCTCAATGGTATGAGAAAGCTGATGATCGTTACGGTTTTATCTGCTGCGATGCTGTACGGTTGGCAAGATACGGTCAGGCAAGCCATAGCGCGAAACGTTTTCGTGTCCGCCCAAGATGCCGCTCCGGCGAAATTTATCTGGAAATGGGACACTATAATCGACCTGGCGGCGTTACCTTACAGCCTGGTCCGCTACCGCGAAACCGGCCTGGAAACCCAGTGGTACCGCAACGGGTCGGGATTTGCAGTTAGCCGAAATTACGTTTTAACCGATCTCCACGTAGTAAAGCGCGCGCGGAGCGATACAATTACTGCTAACGGGCTCAAGGCCCGGCTAACTACAGCCTGCCCCGAACAGGATATCGCCCTGCTGACAATCAGCAATGGCCCGAACGTCCCCTTTGCCCTCCTGGCGAACGCGTTGCCCAATATGGACTTGCCTGTTTTTACCGTAGGAAACCCGAACGGAAAACGCAACCGCGTTTCATTTGGCAAAGTCCTAAAAATTGGCAGAGACGCAGACCTTGCCCACATCGACCTGCTTATAGCCAACGCCAAAACAACATACGGCAGTTCCGGCGGCGGACTTTACAGCAATAAGGGCATAGTCCTGGGTATGGAAGAGGGCGGCAATGGCGACAGGCGGCATCCTCAGTCTTTCTATATCCCGGGACTCGCTATCCGGCAATGCCTGCAGCGGAAAGGTTACGGATTTTTGCTGCAATGAACAAACTTAGGCAACCACTGCCCCTACGGCCGGCGGTACGCGAATTATCGCGCTACCTGCCGGCCGTTTTTTTATGGTTTAATCAAAACTTTAATTTCCCTGCGCTCGTCCATGGCTTTGTAACCTTGAGCAATGTCGGACAGCGGTAAGGTTTTGGTAAAGACATCCGAAACGTCCAGATTCCCCGAGAGGACATCGGGCAACAGCTCGGGAATATAATGCCTGGCCGGAGCGCCGCTGCCTTTTATACCCACATCGCTGGAAAAAACTCTGGAAACGGGAATGTCCGGCACGCCGTGCGGCACTCCCACCACGCCAATATGGCCGCCTTTGCGCACCGCGCCAAAACAGGTCTCCCACGACTCCGAAGTACCGACGCATTCCAAGGCGCAGTCCGCGCCCAAATCTCCGGTTGCCGCCCTTACTGCGCTAACCGCCCCGGCGCCGCGCGCGTTTATAATATCACTCGCTCCGAATTTTTCGCCCAAAGCCGCACGGTCTTCGTGGGTACTGACCAAAAAAATTCTGGCCGCGCCCAGTCTTTTGCTTGCCGCAACCGCGCATAACCCCACCGCGCCATCGCCGACCACAACGACAATCGAGCCTTCCCTAACCTCGCCGCACACGGCGGCGTGGTGGCCGGTGGAAAGTACGTCCGATAACGGCAGCAGCGCCCGCATCATCCGGTCGTCTTGAAAATTGCTTTTCGGAATAACCACCAGCGTGCCATCGGCCATCGGCACGCGCGCTTTTTCCCCCTGACCGCCATCGCAACCCTCGGCGCCCCAATTTTTAACATTCCGGCAAAACCGCGTCTCGCCCGCGCGGCATTCCGCGCAAGTACCGTCGGAGGCGACAAACGGCGCCACCACCAAATCTCCGGCCCTGACCGTTGTCACTTTATCCCCCACCGCTTCCACAACGCCCATAAACTCGTGGCCAACGCGGCTGCCGGCTTGGCGCGGGCTTAAGCCGCGATAAAACCATAAATCCGAGCCGCAAATGCAGCTGTAAGTTATTTTAACGATCGCTTCATGGGGATCTTGAATTTCCGGATCAGGAACTTCTTTGACTTCTATCTTGCCCGGGCCTTGAAAAATTGCCGCTTTCATAAATTACAGTTAATAATAATCCGTTACATGGTTATTATATCAGACTGACCGGGGCGGCGGCGGTAACTCCGCGCGCCAAAAAATGTCATAAATGGGGCAATTAGGCGCGTAACATCCATGCGGCAACCGAAAAAAACTACAATCATATTGACAGCCTTGTGCCTGGCCAGCTTTTTGCTGATGCTTGGCAGCAGCTTGCGGGACTCGGCCGTAGTGGACGAACTGGCCCACATTCCCGCCGGCTACTCCTATCTTAAACTGCAAGACTACCGTCTCAATCCCGAACACCCGCCGCTCCTTAAACTTCTGGCCGCCATACCGCTGCAATTCATGCGCCTGAAGTTTCCGACCAACAATTCCTACTGGATCAATCCGTACCCGGCCGCCCTGGTCAACGGCGAATGGGCGGTCGGCGGCGCGTTTCTATTCGGCTTGGGCAATAACCCTTACGCAATTCTTGAATGGGCGCGGCTGCTGCCCATGCTGCTCACGGTAGGCTTGGTTTTGTTCACCTTTTTTTGGGCGAAAAAATTATACGGGCCGGAGTGGGCGCTCCTGCCGGCTGCCTTAGCCGGCCTGTCCCCCATTATTCTGGCCCAGGGACATTATGTGACCACGGACATTGCCGCGGCTTTTGGTTCCATGCTCGGGCTGTTTACTTTTGTCCGCTTCGTCCAAAAACCCAGCGCCCGAAATGTAATCGCGGCGGGGTTGGGCTTGGGCATTGGAGAATTGATGAAATTTTCCGTGGTGGCGCTTATCCCAGTAGCGGCCTTGGTTTTGATTTTTCACGCAGCCGCGCTGGCTGTTACCGTAAAACGGCGGGATCCCGGCGCGTCTGCCGTACGAATTTTTCTCAAGCAAATGTTTCGCTACTACGCGTGGCAATTTTTGCTGATTCTGATTATCGGATACGCGGTTGTTGTGTATCCGGTTTACGCGATCCTGTCCCGGAACTACCCGGCGGCCCAGCAAGTTGCCGCCACTGCCATAATTCTGGGGCCTCCCGGCGCGTGCCATCTCTCCCATTGGCCCCAATGCCTGACCAACATTGATTTGGCCATGGCGCGCCGGCCTTTAACCAGGCCGCTGGCCCAATATT
>JAJYJE010000066.1 GCA_021789715.1 bacterium
CTAGTCTGGCTTAAAGCCAGGCCGCCAACACCGCCGCCGCCCACCGTTACATACAAAGATCCGCAGAATCCCAGGCTGGAATGGCATACCGCAATAGTTGCCGAACCATTTTGGTTTGCATACAAATTCAAAACCGTTCCTGACACGCTGGCGGACACCGCATTGGAATTACTATTGGAAGAAATATAGTAGGCATTGCTGCCGTAATAATTTGAACCGTAATAACCGACGCTGCTGCTAATGGAAACCGCCAGACTCTGCCCAACGTACAAATTAGGACTGGACGGGCTAAACCAAAGATTGCCGCCGCCCGATCCCCCACCGCCAACGGTCACATACACCTGGCCGCAAGTGCCGCCGCCCGACAGGCAAACGCTAATGGTAGCGGTACCGCTGCCGTTGCCGGTCACTGTCATCTGGTACCCGCTGATGTAGGCCGAAACCGCCGACGGATTGCTGTTGCTGGAAATATATGGAGAATAGGCTGACATATTAACACCGCTCGAGATGGACACAGTTGAACTCTGGCCGATATTTAGATTCAGACTGGAAGGACTGAACGCCAGACCGCCAATACAACCGCCGTAACCACAACCGCCGGAACTGCCGCTGCCGGAAACAATATTGGATTGCTGGCCCCCAACTGTAACGTAAACCTGGGAAGCGCCGGCAATCCCGGACGAACTGCTGCTAATGTTCGTAGTAAAATTGCCGCTGCCGTCGGTATAACCAAAGTTACTGACCGTGGTCGTCAGGCTACTGCCGGAAGGAATATAGCTTAACTGCACTGTGGAGTTAGGCTGGGCATTGCTGACACTTAAGGTCAAGTTACCGCCATTATTATAGAGGGAGAGCGTGGGACCGTAAGCCAACGCTTGGGTTGCCGCGGCCAGGAGACCGGCGCTAAAAACCGCCGCTGCAAAAAATTTTAAGGTTTTCATATGGGTGGCCTTAATTGGTTAACATAAAATCGTACTATAATAAGGCGGATTTGTCAAGATTTGGCTTTATTATAAGCTATCTTAGCTTAGCCAAAAAATCCGCCGCAGCCAAGGCAGCTTTTGCGCCTTCCCCAGCTGCTATGACGATTTGCTCCCCCTTACTATCATTACAATCACCAGCCGCAAATAAGCCGGATATATTAGTCTGCAGATTTCCATCCACCATAATTTCGTTAAAACGATTCTTTTGGCTTAAGTTGTCAAATGCCACGTTCGGTTCCCAGCCGATTTCCACGAATACCCCGCTAACCGGCAAGTACTGCTGCCGGCGCCGATGATCCCGAACCTTAATTCCTTCAACCGTTTTTGCTCCCACGATTTCCGCCGCGGTACTGCTGGGAAAAAAAGTAATCGCCGGATTGCCGATAACTTTAGCTTTCAAAATCTCGTCGCCGACCAGCGCGGCCATATTATTAACGCTATAAACCCGCCGTGCCAGCCTAGACAAAGTCAATAGCGCGTCCATGGCGCTATTGCCACCTCCGATAACCGCCACATCTTTATTTTTATAAAGCGGCGCGTCGCACGCGGCGCATACTGCCAGGCCCTTGCCGAACAGCCGTTCTTCCCCGGGAATACCCAATTTTTTTGGCTTACGGCCGCTGCATATTATTACCGCTTTGCTGTAGTGCGGATTCCCTTGCCGATCGTGAACGACGAACGTCGTAACGTGTTTTTCCAGCCCCGCCACCGCCACGCCCTCTCTAAGTTCCAAATCTTCCGGAATACTCGCCAAGTGTTCCCGAAATTTCAAGCTCAAATCCGCGCCGCTGATCATGGAAAAACCCGTGTAGTTTTCCACGTCGCTACTGTAAACCATCTGCCCCCCGACATCCTCGGCCAGGATCAAGGTTTTAAGTTTCTTGCGCGCGGTGTAAATGCCGGCCGTCATTCCCGCCGGTCCCGCGCCGATAATAATTACGTCATGCATTGTAGTAAATAGTAATTGATGACAACCAGATTAATGCCAATTCCCCCGCATTTATTATACACCACGGTAAAAAAAGATTCTCCCGCGGGAGAATCTATTTACCACTAACGAATGGACTTGAGTTCGCTCAGATGCCGCCGCAAATTCTTCAGGGATCCTGCCGTTATTATCGGCCGCCACCCGCGCGCTCTCCCGCGCCGGCATAAAAATCGCGTTAAATCTTAATCAACGCCAGCTCCAGCGCGGCGGCCGCAGCCTCAGCGCCCACGTGCAGCCGCTTTTTCGCCTGAGTCAAATTTTCCGTGGTCAGCACGCCGAAACCGATCGGTATATGATAGTCCAGCGCAACGCGCAACACTCCTTCCTGAGCCGTCTTGGCGACATAATCAAAATGCGGAGTTTCGCCCCGAATTACGCAACCTAAAGCCACCAAACAATCGTATTTGTTTGAAGCAGCCAGCTTTTGCAAAGCTAACGGCAATTCCATGGCGCCCGCTATCGACAGAATTTTTATCTCCCCCTCCTTCACGCCAAAGCGCGCCAAAGCTGTTCGCGCCGCCGCCAGCAAGCCATCGGTGATTCCCTGATTAAAACGAGAAACCGCGATACCGACTTTTTTGCCCCGCCCATTAATCTGCCCAAATTTCATATTTTTGATTTGCATGGATTTTAAAATATTAAAGACGAGTTAAACTGGCCAAATATTTAGCTAAGATGTCAAATTCCACATTTACGCGATCCCCTGCCTGCTTGGTGCTGAAATTAGTATGTTGCCAGGTGTATGGAATCAAGTGCACCGTAAACTGGCGTCCTCGGACAGCCGCAGTCGTCAAACTCACCCCTTCCAGCGCCACCGACGCCTTAGGCGCCAGCAACCGTCGGCCATCCGGAACAAAAACCGTGACAGTTTTAGACTCCCCCGCGGTTTTGATCCGCTTAATAATTCCAACAGTATCAACATGGCCCAGCACAATATGCCCATCAAGCCGATCGCTAGCCTTAAGCGAACGTTCCATATTAACCTCGTCCCCCGGCTTAAGCGCGGCAAAATGGGTCTTATCGAGCGTTTCCGGCATATAAAAAAACTTAAGGTTCCTGCCGGACTGCATCACTGTCGAGCATACGCCGCTGACCGCGACGCTTTCCCCGTTTTTCAGACGCCACCCCCGCGGAGTAAGCACCGAAACCTCAAGGCCGCCGCCTTTTTTTACGGCAGATACGACACGCGAAATTGTTTGGGTAATACCGGTAAACATTAATTCAGCCAGTTAAAATAATCGGGATTTTTTTATTATGGCAATATCTCGTTGAATCTGCCGCTTGAGCGCCTCAATATCGGCAAACTCCCTGAACGGCCGGAGATATTTCCGCAACATAAGGGTCACTGCCCTACCGTAAAGATTTCCCCTAAAGCCGATCAGGTGCGCCTCCACTTTCGGAAGGCCTTTTTTATCAATCGGGCCGATGACAACAGCGGCGGGGAAAACTTTTGATTGTCCAACACGACCGGGACGGGCTTTCGGATTGATAATTTTCAATTCCGCCCTGGCCGCCCAAATACCCAACCGGGGCCTCTGTGATAATCTGACAAATCGTCGCCTGTCAAGATTCGCGGTCGGAAAACCCAAACGGCTGCCGTAGCCATCACCGTGAATGACCCGCCCGCTAAGAATAATCGGTCGCATCTTTAATCTCTTATCCTAAATTTTTAATCTTTGTCCGCCAAATATTTTTCCACGTCCAGCGCGGCCATGCAACCCATGCCCGCGGCGGAAACGGCCTGGCGATAGCGGCTATCGCGCACGTCGCCGGCCACAAACACGCCCGGTAAATTAGTTTGAGTGGTATTACTCACTTCAATATAACCTTTGGCGTCGGTAGCCACGCCGGCAGCGGCAAACAATTTGGCATTAGGCGTATGGCCGATCGCCAAAAACACGCCCTGGACCGGGAGATCCGTAACTTGCCCCGTGGCATTATGTTTTACACGCAAACCGGTAACCCTGCTGTCGCCTAGCACGTCTTCGACCGTAACGTTACTCACAAACTTTATTTTGGCATTATCCCGAGCGCGCTTGAGCATAATCCTGGAAGCGCGAAATTCATCGCGGCGGTGCACGATAGTTACGGTATTCGCAAACTTCGTTAAAAAGTTGGCTTCTTCCATAGCGCTATCCCCTCCGCCGATGACGGCAACATCTTTGCCTTTAAAGAAAAAACCGTCACAGGTGGCGCAGGCTGAGACACCTTTGCCGCGCAGCCGCTGCTCGTTCGGCAAATCCAGCCAGTTAGCGTCCGCTCCCGTGGCAATCACTACGGTTTTTGCCGAATACTCGCCTTTTTCCGTTACTACCTTAAACGGCTGTTTGGTAAAGTCCGCGGCCTGGACATTTTCCTGCCTGATCTCAGCGCCGAATCGTTCGGATTGTTTTATCATATTATCCATAAGTTCCGGCCCCATTATGCCGTTGATAAAACCGGGAAAATTTTCTACTTCGGTAGTTTGCATCAGCTGGCCGCCGGGATTTAATCCGGCAATTACTAGCGGCCTTAAGTCGGCCCGCGCCGCGTAGAGCGCCGCGGTCAGCCCCGCCGGCCCGCTGCCGATAATAATTGTATTGTAAATTTTAGCCTGATCGGACATTTGATTTGAAATAATAATAAGCGGGTCAAATTAAGAAATTATGAAGACCGGGGATAGGCAGACGATGCAAGCGGAGGCAAGAGACAGCGCGTAATGCCTGTGCTGCCGCTTCTTGCTGCCTGTTATCCCTGGTTACTGCTTTGAATATAATTTTACTAACTCCCGAATCGCTTTTTTTCGTTTGGCCGCAGTTTTGCTGTTAACCGCGTCCCAGGCACAGGCACCAAGATGGCCTTCCAGGATGAGCTGATTAATCTTTTTAAGCGCTTCAATTACCGCGTGATTTTGATTAATTATATCCATGCAATACGCGTCCCGTTCAATCATTCGGCAAACCGCCTGAAGGTGGCCTTCGGCGTAATGCAGGCGTTTAATCAAATCCCGTTTATTCTTTTCTACGGCTTCCGGCATTGGAAATTGAAAATTCTTTATACCCCCCGGCAGGGGGTCTTTACCAGTATACCCTTTGCTATTGACAATTGTCAAATTTGAAACTATACTGGCCAGTCCGCCTCGGTTTACCGAAGGCGAGATCGGTCCTCCGGGTTTGGCCCGGCCGAAACCGGCCCAGGACGACCAGTTCTTTAACAGGAGGAATTCTTTACGCCAGCCCGTGAACGGCTGGAGAAAGGAAACCCATGACGGCTTTGATCCTGATGGCAGGACTGGCCGCGGTGATGCTGGTTGGCGCCCGCAAGGAAACCAAGCAGCTGCAGGCGACGTTAGCCAAACGCCTGCCTCCCGCGCAGTACTTGCCCAAGGTGGTCAGCCTGGCTCTTGTAGTAGCTCAGATTTCCGAGCTGCTAAAAATGATAGAGCAGGCTTCGATAGTCCACCTTGCCGCCACGCTGTTGCTGTTTGCGATAGCGATGGCCGGACGATCAGGAATTGAAGGCCAGATGCACGGGCTATAACCCCGTCCGCCATGTTTTTCCTGATCAAAAAAACCGCTGATCCCAAAAAGATCCGCGGTTTTTTCTATACTAGAACTTTACGGAGTACGGAATTGGTAAGG
The DNA here is from genome assembly GCA_021789715.1 of bacterium. Taxonomy (GTDB): domain Bacteria; phylum Patescibacteriota; class Doudnabacteria; order UBA920; family UBA920; genus JAJYJE01. Next base: position 5,592 of record JAJYJE010000066.1, read on the forward strand.
ATTATTTAAACTCCGCCAAGATCAGCGGCGTCTGCATGACCTGACCGTTCCTTATATAGGTCACTAAAACTTGCTGTCCGGCCTGATAATGGGAAATAACCTGATCAACTTCGTTCACCTCATTAAGTTTTTGACCGTCAATTTGGGTAAGAATATCGCCCTGCATTAAACCGGCCTGGCTTGCCGGACTGCCTGGCGCTACGGAGGCAACATAAGCCCCTTGAGTCTGCGTTACGTTGGGATGAGTCAGCAAAAATAGTTCGTGGATAGTTTCAAATTGTACGCCTACGTAAGGTTTGGATGCCTTGCCGAAGGTTTGCAGCTGCTGGACCAC
>JAJYJE010000067.1 GCA_021789715.1 bacterium
CACCGATGGCAAAATAGGATCTTATGATCCAGTCCTCCTTTTTCCAAATTGCATCGCTCCTTTCGGACAAGAGCTAAAGTCTAGAGCTTCAGCCCAAGTCTGAAAGTATTATTGGCCGATCTGATTGATCAGGCCCATAACTTCCTTGTAGTAAGTCGGGCTTGGGATATAATGGCCGGGGTGATCCGGATCTTCGATCTTCGGGCCGTAGGCCTGTAGGATCTCCGGCAGGCTTTTGCCGGCGTAAGGCGAATCCTTAAACTTGGCCATGATATAATCCATGCCGTAATAAATATTTTGAAAGTGCACAAGTCCACTGCTTGATCCGAACCCCCACCAGTTGTTATACAGCTGGTGTTTGCCGCAGCTCGATTCCTGCACCGAGATCGCTGGCAGCAGGCGCCAGTCGACTCCGTAATGGTGGGCGTACTCCAAATAGTTGCCTGCTATATTGTTATCCGGATCGTCGCAGTGGTAGCGAACAAAAAACTTTTCCAGTTCATCCAGATGTTTCAAATCCTCTTGGTCTTCGGGAGATATTTGATTGTCGTTTTGGTTTTGGCTTTGGGCTGGCATTTCGACCGATAGCGCGGATCCGGTCTTTTCCTGGTCCGCGATTTTACGCGGCCAGAAAACCCAAATGAGCGCAACCAGCCCCAGGATTACGAGAACCTTCAGGTATAGACCCGTAGATTTCATAATCGGTAATCTAAGGATAAGCCGGCTAATTGGAAGTCGGTTTGTCCTCGAACCATTGCAGCACGACCAAGTAAAACACATTGGCGTAGGAAGCGATGGTTACAATGTCGGCCAGGATCATCGGCCAGCTGTGCAGCTTCTGCACGAAGAAGTAGCCGGCGCCGACAACGACTGACGCGATAACTAAAAGCCAGCCTGCATTATTTTTTAATAACGGATGCTGCTTGACCAGCTGGACGAGCAGCGAGACGCCCATGGACACGATGGCCAACGAGCCTAGAGTGGATAAAATATTTGATGGCATTTGTTTCCTTTCTGTATTAATTGATTTTGGGGAACGGCCGCGGCGGAGTTAAACCGCAGCCGCTCCCTTTTTGTTTTGGGCGCGAATTTTGGCGCTTTCGGAATTAATTGCTTGCAGCTGGTGCAGTCGGAACGTTGATGGTGATATCAAACGGCGCGAATTGCCACTTGCCCGGGTTGGCCGGATCCGGCCAGCAGGTCTTTTTACCGTAGGCATCGCCCAGCTCCTGGTAGTGGGCTTCATTGTTGGCGTAAACAATGTTGGCGCCATAGCCGCCCTGGAAGAGCAGCCCGGCTTTGCCGTTGAACAGGATGGTATAAATTGTTTCGTTCATTTGTGTAATTTCCTTTATGTCGACCGCGAGTATTTCAAACACGCCGCCGGCGTTAAAATAATCTTCGTTGATATAGTGGCAATAGGACGGCTGGCCCAAGAAATCGCGGGACTGCGTCCAGCTGCTCTTGGCCTTGGCCGCCTTTTTGCCCTTGCGGATGACTATGCTGCGCTTTTCGGTATAAAGCGCGTGCTGCCAATCGTTTTGTCCCTGGTAGCTCGGGTCCGTCCAGCTTTGATTCCAACCCTTGGACCAGCTGCCGGCGATACCAAGTGCAACAAAGGTATGGTTTTGCACCGCCTGGGCCCAGGCATCGATGCTGATCGGGTAAAGCGGTGTTGAGGTTACTTTGAATTTTTTGATGCGGCCCTGCCCATCTGCAACGGTGATGATCTGGGTCATTGCGTTTTCCGATTCCGGATTCGGATCGGGATACTGGCTTAAAACCAAATATCCGTTGGCGTTGAACCAGGCATACGGCGCATCGAGGTACGCTCCGCCGCCGGGCAGGGCTACATGGGAATAAGGGTCGCGCCGGCTGACATCGATGCCGGTGGCGCCAAAAAAGCCGTAGCCGGCCGTCTGGCACGTGCAGCTGCCGGATCCGTCCTGGTCCTTGTCGGGTATATCAAATTGGTTTGGCGTTGGATCGCCGTCGTTGGCCACCACCTGGGACCAGTCAAAAGGCGTAGCACTGTAGCCGAAAAGGATTGGGGTGCGTTCGGGTAGTTCCGGCCGCAGCACCAGGCCATGGCCGGGTAAATGAATATTATTGTCCATAATTTTCGGGGATAGCAAATAATAAAGGCCCGCGGATGACGCCAATGATAAACGGCGAGTTTGGCGCCAGTAAGCGGGTATGGTGGACTTTCAAATCCAAATTAAAGTTAGATTCGGTCAGCTGCAGATATAACAGGTTGTCGGTATTTTCCTGGTAGACCAGTTCGTTTACAAAAGTCACATGGCCGTAGACTTTGCTTTCGCTGGTGATAATAATATCCCCGGGATGGAATTGGCCCTGCAGCTGGGCAACCGGGATCCCGAATCTATGTACGGCCGCAATCTTGCTTTGCAGAGTGTTACCAACCAATGGAAAATTTACCAGGCGGTGGCAAAATACGCCGCATTCGCCCTGAACGCTGCCTTCCGGATAAAGTTGTTGTAATAGTGGCTGGTAATTCATATTGGTTTATTCTTTTAGCAATTTTTCCAAGGAAGACAAAATAACTTTATTGTCGGCTACCAGCTGGTTTAAGGCCGTGCCCGTATTTTTCATAAACACTTCCATTTCCGGGTTGCGGTTTTGGAATATTCTTTCAAGCATCTCCAGCTGCTTATCTTTTTGGCTGATGATTCCTTCGAGCTTGGAAATTTCTTTCGACTGCTGTTTTGTTTCTTCGCGGAGTTTATCGACCTCGCCTTTGTACGCTTCTACCGAATTTCGCAGCAGCTGCATGGCGTTGTTTTCGGTCATAACCTCATCGCGCCGGTCTTTGCGGCGGTTCATATAAATGTTATAGATGACCAAACCAACGAAACCTAAAATTGTAACCCAAGTCTGCATAAAATTTTAAGAATTAATTTTTGTTTTTATTTTATTTTTTGCTTTGGCAGTCGTCGCAAACCGTAACATGTTCGGCCGCGGCTTTCTCTAAATCAACTTGAGTACTAGCAGGCCACGTTAAAGTGCCACAAACTTTACCGCAAGAGCACTTTAATTCGAGCACTATTGGCGGTGCGACTTCTATTCCCGTTATCCCTGTTGAATTTGTATTTTCACTCATAAATTTTTTATTAAAGGTTTAGCTAAATTCAGTATTTTGGGCTACAACAGAAATACCAGTTGCCCCATCACCGCCGTCTTTTGTGGTGCTACCGCTACCATGGTTACCGGTTAATTGACCGTTGTTGCCAGCCGTGGCAAATGAACCGCCACCGCCTCCACCGTTTTCCCCGACAACTCCACCGTCGGTTCCGGTGCCACCGGTCCCGCCGCTGACCGTTACTGTTCCGGTGTTCGCTGTAAGGGCCGCATATAAACCAAGAAAGAATCCACCGCCTCCACCGCCACCGCCTCCGGCAGCATCAGCATTAGTCGAACCGCCACCGAGGGATCCGTTTCCGCCGTTTTGTCCGGCCACCGAAATTCCACCGGAAGTTGTAAAATTCCACGATCCTCCACATTCAATAACTAAGCATCCACCACCGTAGCCACCCACGCCGGAAGGATTATTTGAAGCGTTTTTTACAGAATCACCAGAACCGGCGCCGGCACCTACAAAAAGATAAGGACCATATTTTTGGATAGCCGAAAAGACTGCCGGTGTGAAAGTTGAAACCGCGCCGCCGGCGTTGCCGGAAACATTGCCGCCATTTCCAGGATTAGTTTTGTTGAATATCGTTATGCCCGCAGTACCTGGGTTGCCGCTTGTACGGCTGGACGAGGAAGTTACGCTTGCACCGCCGGGCGCCCCCATTGCCGACGCGTCGATCATCGGCGCGGAGCTGGAAGTTAAAGTTACATTACCCTGCGATTTAAGAATGATTATAGAACCGTTGGCGTTTGGGTTACTAAAGGCCAGTTTTCCGGTGCCAGTAATGGAAATGGAAGTGTAATTTTTTGTGGTAAGAAAAGCATTGCTAAGATTTAAGGTAGTCGTTCCCGAGGAAATAGATAAAGCGCCATCAGCGCCGGTACCACCGAATTTCGCAGCAGCCACTCCTACCCCGTTTTGAAATAAATTTTGGGCATAAACGTTACCCCATGGAGTTCCGCTTGTGCCTAGATCCCGCCCCCCAGCGCTATCTGGGACAAGATTGGTAGCAAGAGCAGTCGGATTTAGCGGATACTGGATAAATGGCCGAATATCTTTATTGATATACCCCTGGCCGGCTTGCTGGTTAAAGTTATCGTAAAGAGCCGTCTCTCCTACCACGTTATAAAGCTCAATCAAAGGAATTTTATTTGCCGGATATGCTGGAACGCTCGGGCTGGCATTTTCCGTACCTACGGTCCAGGCTAACGTCCCGCTGCTGTCAATCGTAAGCACGTCAATGCGCGGATTGGAAACTGGCGCCGTGACTGTTGGGGTTGCTCCTCCAGCAAAAGAAACGCGAGTGCCATTAAGCCAGTAATTGCCAGGTTCAACAAATAACTGCATGGTTTGCGCAGAATAAGAATCGCCAGCGGTTGATACCGAAGCCGTAAAACTGGTTAATGGCGACCAGATGCTGCTGTTAAGCGAATATATATAGAGCGTGGTGCCGACCAATGTAAATCCTAAATATGATAAAAGTTGCTGGTTGGCCGTAGTCAAAGCCACCCCATTGCTAGTAGTGAACTGGGGATTTTCCGCAAGCGCAATTAAATTTCCGGCAAACGCCGCGGCACTGCCGCCTCTTAAGACCTGGCCGGCGACTCCGCTCAAAGCAGTTTTAGCTGTAAGAGTGATTGCCGTGCCGTTGATGGTAAAAGTTACCGTGTCGCCATCGGCCGGTTGGTTTGGCAAAGTAATATAACCGAGCATTTGGTGCGCCAAAAGACTGCTGGCAGCCTGGGCGTCAGATAATAGCTCGTTGTATTGTTGTTCCCAAAAGTAATTACCGCCGGGATGCCTTGTCGATTCCACAGACTTTCTTCTGCGGATCTTTTATGCTGTATTTTTTATATTGAGATAGCCACCTGGACCGTAGTGTCCGTGCCGGCAGTCTTTGCGTAAGGAGTACTGAATAAAGCATGGTTAAAAATATTGCCACTGTTGGCTGTAGCCGTCGCATTAGCAAATAATCCACATTCTGGATAAGAGCCATTGGCCAGCTGGGCATCCGAAAAAAAGAACTGTAGGGTAGGCAAAATAAATCCGGAATTTTGGTAAAACGAAATCGACGCCCTGGCATACTCGGTTGTGAGCTGGGTATCAGCCGTGGTCGGGGTCGTACTGCCAGTGCCAATAGCGCCATAGTTGATACCAATCGGTACTACGCTGGCTCCTTGGGCGACTAGATAGGTCGAGCCGAACCATTGGCCAAGTATGTCGGTACCTGTACCGCTGCCGGACATTATGGTGTTATCCTGCTCGGCCGCAATTTCGCCCTGGCGTTGCAATGCCAAAAACTCTTCGATCCGGCCGGCCTTGATGAGTTTCAAGAATTTTGAAACGCTGCCGGCGGGATGTCGGAGAATGGTAAAATGGCCCTTTAGGTTAAATTTTTCTTTTACAGCGAGCAAACCGGATTCCACAGAATGCCAGTCTTTTATCTTTTATGCTCTATTTTTTTCATTATACCACTCATTTGCAAATTTGTTAAGTACCGCGGCTAAAATCACCGCGCACTTGCGGACCCGGGCCGCTTCCCCAGCTATAGGGTCCGGCCGTTCCAGTAGCGGTTATAGTATCGGACAATGCTATGGTTTCATATACCGGCACTAATGTTTCGGTCACTGTGCTGTTGTCTGTGGGATTTTGCGCGTTTTCTTGCTGCAGCAGAACGCTCATAATATCGTTAAAGGTCACCTGGTCTGATCCTATACA
>JAJYJE010000068.1 GCA_021789715.1 bacterium
TAACATTTTTTGCGGCGTATTGGTAAACTCCGCGTTAATAGCCGTCGCGGCATCGCCAAAAATATAATTGTCCGAAACCGACGTAACCGGCAAACTCTTTTTCACGAATGTTGCCAAACCTTGCTTCGCCTCAAAACCGACTTTTTTCCGGCCGACATAATTTTCGGTTACAATCGCGTAAAAAACCCGGAAATCCGCCAATGCCTGTTTTAATAAGCTGAACTGCCTGAGGTGCACGCGGCCGTATTCCTCGAGATCTCCCGACGAATCAAAAACTTCCTGCAAGCAAAAGATATCGGTGCTCGGCGCCATACCGGCAATGTAATCGTAAAATATATTTCGTTGCGACGCGCCTTCGGTGTTAAGGGAAAGGAGTTTCATTGGTAGTTGGCGGTTTGCAGCTGGTAGTTGGCAGGCTCGCATACTTATTCCCTACTAACATTCTAACTACCCAATACTTACTGCCAGCTACTGGCTGCTATTTTAAGCTTTTAAAATAATCGATGGTTTTTTGCAAACCTTCCTCCAGTTTCACCTTTGGCTGCCAGTTAAGCTTGGCTTGAGCCAAACGGATATCCGGTTTGCGCTGTTTGGGATCGTCCTGGGGCAGCGACCGGTAAACGATTTTCGATTTAGAGCCGGTCAGGCGCAAAACCGCTTTGGCCAGCTGGATAACGGTAAATTCATCGGGATTGCCGAGATTCACCGGCCCGGCAAAATCTTTCGCGGCCATAACTTTTAACATGCCGGCTATTAAATCGTCCGCATACTGAAAACTCCTGGTCTGCCGGCCGCGGCCGTAAACCGTAATGGGTTTGTTGGTAAGCGCCTGAGTGATAAAATTCGATACTACCCGGCCGTCGTCCGGCGCCATGCGCGGACCATAGGTATTAAAAATCCGGATAATTCTCGCGTCTACGCCGTATACCCTGCGATAATCGGCAAATAAAGTTTCAGCAGCGCGCTTGCTCTCGTCGTAACAACTCCTAACGCCAACCGGATTCACGTTCCCCCAATAACGCTCCGGCTGGGGATGGACGAGCGGCTGGCCGTAGACTTCCGATGTGGAAGCAAGCAAAATTTTAGCTTTGTACTTCCGGGCCGATTCCAGCAAGTTCAAAGAGCCGAGCACGTTGGCCTTGAATGTTTCCAGAGGAATACGCTGGTAATGCGGCGGCGAGGCCGGCGAAGCTAAGTGGTAAATCTCGTCAACGGGAAAACCGGCCGGCTTGCCTACATCGCTATTTAGCAAATGAAACTTAGGCCCCTTTACCAGATGGCTAATATTCGCCTTCCGGCCCGTGCAAAAATTATCAAGGCAAAAAACTTCATGTCCCTGCCCGATAAGCGCTGTGCAAAGATGCGAACCGACAAACCCCGCGCCGCCGGCCACAAGGATACGTTTGGGTTTCATAAAATAATTAAAGAGGATTTAAAATAACATTAGTCAACTTTGGCAATCTCGCGCTTATATTAATGCTTTTTCTTGTGCCTGTTTTTCAAAAAGTGTTCCTCAGTCAGGCCGCTGCTTTTGAGCAGCCCGCGATTGATACCGCGCATCGCCAGAAGCAAATCCGGCTTGGCTTTTTTGCTGGCAGCCAGTTGGATAATTGCGTTAACGTCTTTGGGAAAACACGAGCCGCCATAGCCGCGGTACGAGTCCAGGAATACGTCAAAATGGGAATTGCCAATCCGGCCGTCTTTAACAACAGCCTCCTTAACCGGCCGGTAATCAATATTCAGGCTGCCGCAGATATCAAAAAACTCGTTGGCAAAGACCACCTTGAGGGCCAAAAAAGAGTTAGCCATATATTTAACCATCTCCGCCTCTGCCGCCTGCATGACCGCCTGGTAGGGCGCCTTGGGCAGCAGGCGCATAACAATGTCCGCGGCATCCGTGCTCCTTGCCGTTACGCCGATAATTTGGCGGTCCGGATGGATGAAATCTTCGTAAGCGCTAACCTCGCGCAAAAATTCCGGATTGAACAAAATTTTATGCCGCGGATATTTCTTTTGCAGGCTGTCCGTAAAACCGGGCACTACCGAAGACTTAACCACCACGATCTTGGGGGCCTTAAGAAGTTTTATCGCCGCTTCTACGGACGAGCCGTCAAAGCCGCCTTTGGCCAAAAACGGCGTAGGCGTGGCCACAAACACCACATCCGCCTCGTTGACTTCTTCCGGCGACCCCAACTTTTTGTATTTATCGTAAAGGTAAATTTTATATTTTTTTGATTCAAAGTACTTCCGCACCGCGCCTCCGACAAATCCCACTCCGACCAGGCCGATTTGATAATTTTTGCCGGCTGTTTTGGTTTTTCTTTCCGCCATGGATTTCAGTTTAAATTAATTTTTTATTAAAAAACCAGCAATCTTGCTGCTCGCGTTTCCTTTAAAATACCACAAACCGGCTTGGAAATCAAAAAAAAATGCGATACAATGGTAGTGTTCGCAAATACGCAAATTCTGACAAATATACAAATCCTATGGAGGCCGAAAAGTATATTTATAAGGATTTGAGTCGCCAGCCGGTCGGAGCGGCCTTTAAAGTATACAACAGTGCGGGTTTTGGCATGCCGGAAAAGTATATTCAAGCAGCTTATGCGGAAGAATTGAAAAGTCTTGGTTTGAAGTTTGATCGCGAATACCACCTTCAGTTAAGCTGTTACGACAAACCCATAGCTAAACATTTTGCGGATTTTAGGGTAGAAGACCGGATAATCATCGAAATCAAAGTACGAGCATATCCAGGCTACGTTCATATTAAGCAGGTTCAGGCTTACCTTTTGGCTAGCGGTGATAAACTGGCAATTATCCTTTACTTCACCAAAGATGGCGTTAAATTTAGGAGAGTGCTGAATCCTAAAAACATACAATAATTAGATTTGTATATTTGTCCGCCAGTGGCGGATGATTTGTATATTTGAGATTACTACATAATGAGAATTTTATACGTTATTACCCTCGCCGACGGCGGCGGAGCGCAGCAGTATACCCTGCAATTAGCCAAACATTTTAAGGGCTCCATTGCCGCGGGCACGGAAGAACAACAGTTGTTTACCGACGCCCGAGCCGCGGGACTGCCGACCTTTGGAGTCAGGCACCTGAAACGCGACATCCGCCCCTGGCACGACCTGCTCGCTGTTTTTGAACTACGCCGCCTGATTAGGGAACTTAAACCCGATATTGTCCACCTTAACTCCACCAAGGCCGGACTTCTTGGCAGCATTGCCGGCCGGCTTGCCGGGACCAAGGTTGTTTTTACCGCGCACGGTTTCCGCTACCTTGAGCCGCTCTCCCCTGCCGCGAAACGGTTTTATCTGTTTATAGAAAAATTCGCCTCCCTGTTCCGCGACCGCATTATTGCCGTATCGCAAGCCGACTACAACTCCGCCCTGGCCCACGGCGTAATTTCCCCGCGGCGCATCCGGGTTATTTATAACGGCATTGCTCCGATTAACTTTTTAAGCCGCAGCCAGGCGCGGAAGCAACTCGGTCTGCCAGATGATAAGTTTATCTTTGGCACTGTCGCCAATTTTTACCCGGCCAAAGGGTTGGATGTATTAATTGACGCCGTAAACCTCCTCCCTGCCGAACTTCGCGAGAAGACAATTTTTACGGTTATTGGCCACGGCCCTGCGGAACAAAATCTAAAATCAAAAATCGAAAATCTAAAATTAAGCGGTTGTATTAAATTACCTGGACAAATCCCAGAATCTAAACGACTGCTTAAGGCTTTTGACTGTTACATTCTTCCTTCACGCAAGGAAGGCCTGGCATTCGCACTCATAGAGGCGCTGCAAGCGGAATTGCCTATTATCGCCACCAAAGTCGGCGGCAACCCGGAAGTCTTGGGGCAGGCGGGACTGCCGGTTAAAGCCCAAGATCCCCGGGCGCTAGCCGCGGCTATGCAAAAATTGCTTACCGACGACGCCCTGAGGAAAACCTTTGGCGAGCAGGCCGGGACAAGATCGGCGTTATTTACTCAAGAACGAATGTTTAAGGAAACATGCCAGGTTTATGAGGAGCTGCTAAAACCGCGAGCCTAAAGGCAAATAATTCCGCGATTTATTCTATTACAAAAACCGCCCCGTCATTCGACAAGGCGGTTTGTTAAATACTACTTTAAGGTGTTCAGGAACTGCTGGATAACCTGCTTGTTAGAATCGGAAGTCGAACTGGCCTGAAGCAGCTCTGTTGCCAGCTCGCGGGCCTGCGGGATTTGGCCGGCTTTGGCATAGGTTTGAGCCAGGCCGAATGCCAAACCGGGATCGGCAAACCACTTTAAAGCCTGCTGATAAAACGCGATCTCGGAGGCATAATCTTTTTTGCCGTCGTAATACGAAGGCACCCAGGCAATATCCTGCGGCGATCGCGGCGCATAGCCTTGGCGGGCCATCTGGCCGACAATCTGCAGCGCCTCGCTGTCCTGGCCAATGGCATGATCGGCTGTCGCCAGCGACCACCAGGCCGGCGCGGTATAGTTAACCAGCGGGAACGTTTGGGTCATGCTCTTAAAGACCGCGGCGGCGGCGGCATTGTCGCCCTCGGCCATATACAGCTGGCCCTGAAACATAATCGGTTCAAATCGCTTGGGCGCCCAAGCGATAGCGCGCTGCGCGGCCGTCTCCGCCGCGGCGCTAAGCGGAGTTTTTTCCAGCGCGGATTGCAAGTAATAATCCGTAGCCAGCTTTTGCCAGGAAATCGGATCATTGCCAATGGCTTGCGCAGTCTGCCGCTCGTAATCGGTCGCCTGGTTCAAATATTGGCTCAGGGTTTTAACGTCTGTTTGGGAACTCTGAATCATCGTGGATACCGAATCGCTAAAGCGTTCGGCCGTATCCTGCGGATCAAAATTAAACGAGGAGTTTATGGCGCTCTGGAAATAATTTACCGATACGGCCGGATCAACGGAAGCGTAAGCATAACCGTAATTAACCGCTTTAGCGGCCTGAAGCCCCTCGATATTCGTCACATAAGCGGCATAAATCGCCACCACTAAAGCGACTAAACCGGCTGCCATGGCAAAACTCTGCGCCCCCGCCTGTTGCCGGATGCCTGTTGCCGGATGCCTAACTTCCGCCTCCGCGGCCTCGTCCCACAAATACATGCCAAAGCCGACGAACGCGTAAAACATCAAGCTGGCCGCGATGGTATCGAACACGAACAAATTTTGGACAAAATAGCTGGCAAAGCCGGCCACGAGCACGCACATTTGCGGCAAATTCAAAAATCCTGTCCGGTAGGCGCGCCACAACGCCCAGGTTACGAACGACAGCATGGCCGCGTACGCGATAAATCCCAACGCGCCGGTGGTCACTAAAACTTCCAAAACGTAATTATGGGGCTTGTCGAACCAGGACGGGTCGTATTTCACGATCTGCGGATCGTAGTATTTATTGGAGATGACGTAATAATTTTCCGGACCGACCCCAAAAATCGGATAATCCTTATAGCCGATTATGGCGGACTTCCACTGGATCAGCCGGGCTTGGGAATTATTGTCTTCCAGCTTAAACAGGCGGGTTAAGCGATTGTCTGGCAATTTTTTGTGATAAATAAACAAACCGGCGACCAATATCACGCCAATGGCAATGGCCGTACCGCCGATAATTTTTATGGCGCGGTTGGCCTGCAGCCCCACGTACACCGCGGCGGCAAACACCACGCCGGCAAAAAGGCCGACAATAGCGCCGCGCGTCACGCTTAAGACGATTCCGACAAACTGCAAAACCGTCAGGGCCCAAAACAAAGTTTTCCTGCCGGCGCTTTCCGCCTGCAGGGCAAAAAACGCCGCCAAAAACATTGGCAGTATCAGCTAAAAGCCCAAAAAAATCG
>JAJYJE010000069.1 GCA_021789715.1 bacterium
TTTTAAAAAATACGGGTTTGTAAGTTAAATTACCCTAAAGGCAATTAAAATAACTGATTATTTCTTCTGCCCCAGCTTCGCCCGCGTGTGCAAATCAAGAGCTAATTGGCTTAATTTATGTCCGGGACGAATTACAATTTCCCCTTTCGTCTGGTCGGTTTCAATTTTAACTTCGTCGCCCAGCTTTAACCCCAACGCCTGAAGGGCGCGGCCCGACAGGGTCACGGCCGCGGAATGGCCGGTTTTAAAAATTTTTCTGATCATAAGCAGTTATATTGCTTTCTCCCCCTAATTATAAAAAAGGCAGGGTGTTTTGACAAATCCGAATTCCTGCCTTAGTATGGCTTTAAAGTTCGAGGAGGACTTGCCGATGTTTGCCGCCGCTGCTGTGCTGACGCTGTTGATTTCCGGCCGCCCACGGCCCCAACCTCAATCCAAACTGTTGCCCGAAGTGCGACGGGAAATTTTTCTCCTTGCGCTGCGCTCCGACGTTCGGTTTTGGCTTCGTGTCATGTATCCAAACCGCCATGGTTGGACGGTAGATGTCCGGATACTCGACAATACCGCCGACATCATTACCGTGTCCGTCGCCCCCCAAGACGAACCCGACGATATATTAGCCCGGGCACGCGGGACTTACGACGCTAGGGACGACCCCGACCGCGAAGCCCGGCACATTGCCCAAGCCCTGGGCAGCAAGGCACCGCCGTAATCGAGCAGCGGCACTCTTTTGAATGCGCCCGCAAGCTTTGGCTTGCGGGCTTTTTTTTCATGTTGAAAACAAAAAAACGCCCTGGGGCGTAACGGCACAGCAGCGGCTCTGGTTGCCTATGCCGAACCTGCTAATTGTTGAATTTTGGCAATCCAGATTTCCGGCAAGCGGTTTTCCACCGCTCCGGAAATTACGCGGTTAAAATATTCCTGGCGGGCGCTCCGCCCGCCGAACTGCTCGGCCGGCTCAATATAGACCCAGGCCCTAAGGCTTTGCCCGCGGCTGTCGCAGATTGCCACGAACTCGCGGTTATACACTTCGGGATATCCCTCAAACCGGTCCAGAGCGGCCATGGCCTCTTCGTCAATCTCGAACAAAACGCCATAAACTTGCTCCCCGGCAGCCGGCCTGATGTTGGCATAGCCGCGCAAATCCAAACCAATCTCATACTCGGGCAATACCGCCTGGCCCAAAACAAAACAGTGCCGGCCGCAGATGCGGCGCATATGTTCTAGGACCATATTCGATCCGTAGGCAAAGTAGTACATGCAATTTAAATTGCTAAAAATGAAATTGCCGGCAATAGCGATCCGGTTTTACAGGAGAGCAGAAAAAGTAGTTGGTCTTCCTATCATATACCGCTTTGCCTGAACCGACAAGGAAAACAGTGCAAAAACTGTGCAAAATCCCAGGTTATAACGCCAGCCTGTGGCCGTGCCGGTCAAGCCAAAATTTTGCCGAGCGGAAGTCGGGGCAAAATCGCCCGACCATGAGCCAAAATTTTCCGGAATGGTTATGATGAAGCATATGCGAGAGTTCGTGGACTACCACATAGTCTACTACTTCCATCGGCGCCATGATCAAACGCCAGGAAAAGTTGACGGTGGCCTTGCTTGAACACGATCCCCATCGCGAACTGGCCGCAGTAATGGAAAGCCTGCGATGCACCACCCCCATTTGGGCCTCGTAAAAATTCGCGCGCCGTTCCAGTAATTCCCTGGCTTGCCTGCGGTACCATTCTTCAAACAACCGCCGGGCTTTGGGCAAAAAATATTTGGAAATGGCAAAACTGCCGTCAAAATCAAGCTTTGAGCGGTAATCATCAATTATCCGCAACTGGTATTCCTGGCCCAAAAATAAAAATTTCTCCCCATCGACAAACGCTTTGGCGACAGGCCGGCGCTGGCGCATTTGAGCCGATTTTTCCTGAATCCAGCTTTGCTTAACCCTGACAAATTTTTCGATCTCAATCAGGCTCGCCCGTTTCGGCGCGCGCACTACTAAATTGCCCTGGCGGTTAATCACCAGGGCAATCGTCCTCCGATTGGACCGAAACAATTGGTAATCCATACTGATTTTCAATACTGCGGCCCGAATGAAAATTGAAAATTGTTAAATGAAGATTGTTTAATTTGTTATCATGTGTTCCATCCCGTATTCAATTGTCGCTCCGACTTTCTTGCGGGGGTTAAAAATATTCAGCGGGTCAAAAATTCGCTTAGTCTGCTCGAACAGGCCGTACATAGCCGCGCCGTACATTTGCTCTAAAAACGGCGTGCGCACCAGGCCGTCATTGTGTTCGGCGGTAATGGAACCGTGATACTCCAAAACCAGATCGTATACTTCCTTGGCCAGGATGGGAATAATGGACCGGTTGTGCGGATCCTTAAAATCCATCAGCGGGATAATATGAAAGTTAGCGTCGCCGGCGTGGCCGGCAATGGTATAGATCAGCTTGGGATATTTTGCAAAAATGGCATTCAGACGGGGCAGGAACTGGGGCAGCTCCTTGGGATGGACAATAATATCGTCTATGAACGGGGCGGTATGCATCCCTTTGACGTGCTGGCGGAGCAAGTTAAAACTCTCCCGCCTCACTACCCAGTACTTTTCCGCCTCCTGCGCGTTTTTGGTGACATGAGTTTTAACGCGGAATTTTTCTTCCACTTCTTTTTTGGCATCGAACAGCGGCTTGTAAGCCTCGCTTTCCGTATCGCCGGTAAATTCCGCGATAAGGATAAGTTTGGGCACGCCGCCGGTTACGGTCAGCCAAAGTTCGGGGATAAACTGCCAGCCCAATTTGAATATGCTGCCTCCCATTTTTTTAACCATATCCGGCAAGAACTTCATAGCCAATTTGAAAGTATGATCGTCAAAACTCTCAAAACTCTCCGGCTTATACTTAACCACGGTCGCCACAATATCCCCTAACGGCGCCAGATCCTTCAAAAACATCACCAGCAATTCGCTCTTGGGCTTGGGCCGGACCAGGCGGTATTTAATCCTTGTGATGAGGCCTAACGTACCCTGCGACCCGACGATGAGTTTGGCCAAATTAAAACGAACTTTATCCCAGACTTCCCACAACAAATAGCCGGCCGAATTTTTAGAAGTGGTTGGCTTGGATTTTTTTATCAAATCGTAATTATTCCTGACCAGGTCATAGATCTGCCGGTAAATCTGCCCTTCAAAATTGGGCAGCTTCAATTTTTGCTCCAACTGATGGTTGTCGAGTTCCTTAAAAGTACAAATACTCCCATCGGACAATACGACATCTAGCTCTTCCACGTAATCCTTGGTCTGGCCGTAGACCAGGGACTTTTCGCCGGCCGAATTATTGGCCGCCATGCCGCCCACCGTATTAAGGCTTTTGGACGCGGTATAGCAAGGCAAAATCAAACCCTTGGCCAGGGTCTGCTTTTCAAAATCTCGATAAAATACCCCCGGTTCCACAACCGCAGAACCGTGATCCATGTCCGCCTGTAAACCATCCGAATCGATCCGTATTATACGGTTAAAATGAGTTGTAAAATCCAAAATCAGCGAATCATTAATCGCGCCGCCGCCCATATCCGTACCGGCCGAGCGCGCCGTAATCGAGAGGGAGGGGTCTTTGGCCTTATGTTCCGCCACCCATTTAACGATCGCCTTTATATCGTCAGTGCCTTTCGGGCAAATGACCGCCTGGGGCTTGATTTCAAATATACTGGCGTCGTGGCTGTATTTTTCCAGCGTCGCTTCGTCATTCTTAAACTCACCCTGGATTTTAGTTTTTATTTCTTCGAGTCTGCTCATATTCCATATTATACCATATTCGGCTGGCCAAAAATCTCCTACCCTGACTTTAGGCAAATTCGCAAATCCTAGTTCGCGGAACGCAGGAGCATTATTTTTCAGAAAGCCTGCTGCGGGCGCTTGGCCAAATTATTCCCAAAAGGATTCCAGCGCGATGAGCGCGGCTTCTTTGGCCGGACAACCGTACGCGCCGTCCATGCCGCCGCCTCCGGTCAATTTTTTATTAGCCGCGTTAATAAAGCCTTGATAAAAAAGCAAAAACCCGTATAATTAAGGCGGAGGCACCACTTTGACCGTTACCGACAAGATAGAAACCGCGACAGTGCAGGTTCGCATAGTCGGATCTATGATCAAGCAGCGCCGGCTCACGCGAGCCACCAACAAGCTGAATAAGGCAACGAACTTGATCAATAGCATCGACTCAGCCGAAGTCGAATGTAAACCCCAGGACATGCGGACGGAGTTTTACAGTTTGAAAGCTGATATAGCGGAATTGAATCGGTTAATGTGCGAGCTGCGAAGGTCGCACCAGCACTTCAGCCATCGCCACGGCCGCCATCACAAAAAGAGGAAACCCCGCTAATGGCCCACCATCACTCCGGTACCCGCACAGCTTCCCGCGGGTACCGGATATTTTTTAAAAAAATCCTATCTGCCAAAGCCTCGTTATTATCGTCGGCTCCCTTAAAACAACGCCTCGGACTGTACCGCAGCTTTCTTTTTTGGCTTAGGGGTTTTAACTGCGGTCTTGGCCGCCGTCATAACCACGACCGGCTCGGGCTCGCGCGCCTGCAGCACCTCGGTTACGGCTTTGCGGTAAGCGCAAAAGTCGCACGACGCGGCCGCTTGGGGCAAATCGTCGGACACCAGACTTTTTTTAGCGGCAAGCAGCGCGTCTTCTATCCAAGCGGTCTTGCCTCTGTAAGGGATTAACTTGATGTTAAATTCCAGTTTGGCGTCGAACGCTTCCTTATCGGCATCGCCGTTGCAGTATACAAAATATCCGATTTCGGAAACTTTAAACCCGTTCTGGCGGAACAACCACTGGTAAACTTCCATCTGCCGCTTGTAGCCAATCTGCCAATCGGCGTCCAAATTCACCTCGCCATTTTTTGATGTGGATTTGTAATCGACGACGATCAATTCGCCGCGGGGATTAATCCAAACATCGTCGACGCCGCCGGCGACCAAAAAATTCGTAGGACGGTGCAGATACTGGATACCGCGGCGCAAGGAGTCGCGCCACTCATCCATGCGCGGATCCCCAAACGGCACCGCGTCCACGCCGTATTCTTTCATTAGCGGATGAGGGTTGCCCGCCGCGCGATGCAAATCGAATTCTTTTTTGAGCAGCGCGTCCACGGCGCTGTTCAGGCTAAAAGGAAACCCGGGCGGCTGGCCCACGCCAAGGCGGCGATCCAAATAAAAGCAGCGCGGGCAATTTAAAAACAGATCCAGCTTGGACCGGCTCAACTTGTAAGGCTGCTTGGATTTGGGGTCAAACAAGCCATACTCGCGGTGCGGTTTGTAATATTGCGACATAATTCCTAACTGTTAGGTTGTAATTTTGTCTCGCGGCTTTTTGAATCAACAATTTAACAAAGCATTCATTTCGCAACCGGATCAAGCTTGATGTTTAATTGTTAGGTCGTTGAGTTATTTTATTGACATTTCCCAACTTCTGACGGGCGGATGCGGCAATTATATCAAACTCGCTAACGGATATCCCGATATTTCTTTGTCACCGGCTTTTTCAAAAACAGCTCGCTCAAAAAATTCGTCAAATAAGTGGAGCCCGTTTTCACCATACCTTCGGAATGCAGGCGGCGCGCCGAGGTGTTCATAAACAAATGGCGCGTAAATTTTACTTTGCCGACTTCCGCCAGGCGCCGGGCGATATTCGTGTCTTCCCCATAAAATTCAATCTTGGTATCAAAACCGCCAATTTTTTCCAGTGCCGACCGCTTAACGATAAAATTACCGCCCTGCACCACTTTCCCGCTCATGCTGGAAACATGC
>JAJYJE010000070.1 GCA_021789715.1 bacterium
CAAAAGATAAAACCAAGCCGTATATTGTTTGCCTGGTTCAACGGGCTAGCAGTATTTTAAAGGAAGACCCGGACGTTAACCGGACGTTTTTGCACTGGCTCTATAAAGAAAAGGGCAAGGGCGAAACATACGAGCTGGCCTTAAGCCTTAATCCGGCGGGAAACGATACTCCCGAAATAGTGGCTGCCGTGTCTTACTTTGAAGCAACAGGAATATTTTGAGCCTTATGGAGCTAATCAACAAAATTTTTACCAATAGCGAGATACCGGACCTTCCATTCCCGGAAATTCCGCCGCATACCCACGACGGCGTAAACTCTGCGTTTCTCGCACCCTCCTCCATCGACTCTGTGCAAATTAAAGCCGGGGCGGTTGGGACCACGGCCTTGGCGGATGACTCGGTAGATTCCGACAAAATAATAGACAACGCAATACTGACCGAACACGTAAACGCGCTGGCCGTTACCCAACAGAAACTTGCCGACGCGGCCGTGTCTACTGCTAAAATCCAGAATGGCTCGGTCAATGCTTCCAAGCTTATTCAGAGCGAAGCCGTAATAACCGTCTCGGCTCAGATTGCAACGGCCACTATTATATCCGCGCACATCGGTACCGGGGTTATCCAAAACGCACATTTAGCCAACGCTATTATCTCCAGCGCAAAAATTATAGACGGAGCCATTGTGAACGCCAAGATAGGCAACGCGGAAATTACTTCCGCTAAAATTGGGGCAGCGGAAATAAAAAACGGCAACATAGATAACCTTGCAGTAACGACGGCTAAAATTGACGAGCTTGCTGTGGAATGGTCAAAGATTGGATCACTGGCTGTTGGTAACAGCAAGATTATGGACGCTGCAATAAGCACGGCCAAAATCCAGGATGAAGCGGTCGGCACGGCCCAGATTACCAACGCCGCTATCACCAACGCAAAAATAGACAACCTTGCCGTGACCAGCGCCAAAATCAGCAACGTCAGTGCCGACAAAATTACGGCCGGCCAGATCAACTTAACCTCAACCGGATATTTATCAACCCCTTACGGTGGCATTCGGATCGGTTACCTCCGCAACATTGGCGGGGTATCCATTTACGGAATTCAAGCCGGGCCAGGTCACGGACTAATGCTTGATGACGGGGCAAACGGCTACGCGAGGATGTGGATTGATACTTCCGGCAACCGACCACTTTGTATAGATACTACATCCAATGACCGGATTTTCTTTAAGGCATCGAGCGGCAATGACATTATCCGCCTTTATGGAAGCAACGCCTGGGCTGGCGGGCATGTCGATATTATGACTTCACTCCGTATCGGCACTACCCAACCGGGCAGTCCCGTGGCGGGACAGATGTATTACGAACCAAACCCGAGTGGAATGGGAACGGGCGGACGGCTGATGATTTATAACGGCTACAGCTGGCACGCGGCCGCCTGGTACGATGAAATTTAAATACTAAACAAAAATCTTTGTCCGGCAACAAACCAAAAACAGTAAAATATTTTAGCGCGTTTACCGGCATCGGCGGGTTTGAACTGGGTATATTTCACGCATATGAAAAAAGCATTAAATCCAAGGAACTTCAAAGGAAAAACTTATGTCCTGGGGAATACGGCAATCGCATTAAATCAAGGATCGGGCAACAACAGCACGTTAGTATTGGACTACCAAAAAATAAAAAGATGGGACGACTACAACAAAGCATTCAGAAACCCACAAACAGCGGGAACACTGAAAGCGAGCGGAGCCGACCCCAATGTGTTGGTTTTTCTGAAATTGACAAATATGCAACGCAAGTCTATGAATCACATTTCCCCAACCACAAAAACTATGGAGACATTACAAAAATCAGAGCGGAATCTCTCCCCAATTTCGACTTCCTCTGCGGAGGGTTCCCTTGCCAGGCTTTTTCGATTGCTGGAAAAAGGGCGGGCTTTGACGATACAAGAGGAACGCTATTCTTTGAACTTGCTAAAATCGCTAGGGTTAAAAAACCTCGATTACTTCTCTTTGAGAATGTCAAAGGGCTGTTGTCGCACGACGGAGGCCGAACATTTAAAACCATCATCAGAACGCTTGATGAACTGGGGTATGGCGTACAATGGCAAGTGCTTAACAGCAAAAATTTCGGCGTCCCGCAAAATCGGGAAAGAGTGTTCATTGTCGGACATCTTAGAGGAACAGCCAGACCCAAAATATTTCCTATCACCGAAAACTACAGCGAGGATATTGTCTTACCAACCATCACGACACGAATTACCGCAGACAGCAACGGAACTTATGTTAGTAAAAAACAGGCACAAAAAGGCTTGAAATATATCGGCGCGGTAATGAGTGAAAGGAATAAACAATGGTTGAACGATGGCAAAACATTAAGCAGAAATTTTCCTCAAGGCCAGAGAATTTACGACCCTAATGGAATATCCAGCACGTTAAGTAGCCAAGGCGGTGGATTAGGGGCAAAAACAGGATTGTATGCAATAAAAACTGTTAGGACGGAAGAAACGAAAAGAATCAGGCGGGAAAACATGAAAAAGGGCAAGGATTGGGGTCCAAGGCAAGGTTATGAATTGGCGACCCGAACTGACGAGCTGATGAATACCATAACAGCCAACTGGGAAATTAACCAATCGGTTACTGATGGGGCAAAAATTCGGCGATTAACTCCCGTCGAGTGCGAACGGCTACAGGGATTCCCGGACGGCTGGACCGCGAGTGTGAGTGATACCCAGCGCTATAAAACTTTAGGTAACGCGGTTACCGTAAATGTCATACGGGAAATCATAAAAAGAATGTTATATAACAACAACTAAAATATGTTTACTAAAAAATTAGACAAAACCGATTTGGAGGAACTGAGAAAGCGTGAGGAACTAATCAACCAGCATGTACTTATAACCCAGGCCTTGCAATCCCAGAAGCAGAGTTTTATTTTAAGCCGCTTTTCCAGGTACGGACTTGATATCACCAAAGAATACAGCATTGACTTAAAGACCGGCAAAATTACCGAGTCCAAACCTCGGCCATTAATGAACAAATAATTTTATCGTGTTATGGCGGAAATAAATTGGGAAGAATTTAAAAAACAATTCCAGACCCTGCGCGACAGCATCTCGCCGGGCAACGCTGCGGCCGGTGATTTGTCCGAGGCTACTTTCGACCTGCCCACTCTCCAGAAACAAATAAGCGAAAATGCTACGGGTCTCCAGACTGCGCAGGACAGTCTGAAAAATTTTCAGGCCAATACGTACAACAAATACTACAGCGATTCGGGATTAAGCTCCCTCAAAGACCAGATAGCCGCAAAGGACGCCGAAATTACCGCAGCCAAACAAACGCGCGATACCTCAATCAGTAAAACCCGACAGAACCCCTATTATTCCGCAGCAAATATTACCGGGGAATCATCAGAAATAGCCAATGCGGCAAACGCCGACATTAACAACACCATTGAGGAGCGCAACAGCCTGGCCGCGCAGTACAATTCCGGCCTTGATGATATTTCAAAAAAAGTGGCGAGAGAAGCGGCGGACAAACAACAGGAAGTCGATGATTACAAATACAACCTTGGTAATCTTCAACAGCAGGTTTCTAATTATCAAACTATCAGAAGCCAGGAATTGCAGAAAAAATCCAGCGACGAACAGTGGGCCGCTGAATTTGGACTGAAATTGCAGGAACTGGAAACTCAGGCAAGCCAAAAAAGCGGCGACACTTCGACGGAATGGGAACGCTTCAGCTCAAAAGTGGCAACAGGAGCTGAGCCTGACGCCGCGCTTAGAGCCACCGCCCAGAGACTTTTGGATCAGGGTATAGACGATCCTGCGCGCACCGGCTACACCGGCGAAACCGCGGCTAGGATTGAATCAGAACTCGGCTGGCTGAAACAGCAGCAACCCAAAGACCAGCAAAACCAGGCTAAAAAAGAAACGGTAAGCGAAGGCGCCTTCCGTATGGAAGTAAGAAATGCCTGGAAAGAAAACTATTCGCCGGACCAATTGAAGCAGGTATATGGCGGAGTCCAATTTACCGATTCCGATAAATCCCCGCAGCAAATAATTGACGACGAATGGAACATCAAAACCCGGGGCGGCGTCCGGGGCTGGCTTGGCAGGCTGTTTAGGGCCGGAGTTTAGCCAGCCGGTTCGAGGCGTAACACGAAAATTGCGGTTGTGTGCGGTTTTTCCCGCCTGACCGAAGCTTTACAGCAATAAAACATTATGGCCAATTTTTGGGACAAAATCACATCGCCTTTTAAAAAGGCAGGCAACGCGGTAAAAAAGACCATAGGCGACTTTTTTGCGCCCGCTCCCGACAAAGTACGGGTACGGGATTTTGCGCGAGAAGTGCCGGGAGCGGCAGAGGCTGTAGGCAAAAAAGTCTTGGAGTTTGGCAAGGATATTCTCCGCGCCGGACCGCGGGCGGCGGCGTCCGCAACCTTGTCTGCAACAGGCAGGAAAGAAGCTGTTCCGGAAACTACTATGGAAAAATTTCTATGGGGCGACAAACCGATTAAAGATATTCGCGGTACGGGTGAAGAAACCATAAAAGACTTCGGGGGCGGACAGGGAGCGCAAAAAAAATACGGCCTGCCGTTAGGCATTGCTTTAACGGCACTTGATATTATTCCGGTTGTGCCGGAAGAAAAAGCAGGCAAACAAGTTGTGGAAGAACTGGCAAAAAAATACGGCGACGACATCGCCCTTGCGATAGTAAAAAAGGGCGGGAAGAAACTGGCCGAACAGGCTATAAAGGAAGGCGGCGAGAAGTTGGTGGAAAAGGCGGGCATAAGCCTTCTAAAATCAGAACCAGTTATAGAAACAGCCATTAAAGACGTGAAGGATTTGGTACCTACTATTTCCGAAGAAGCCGGCAAGATGCAAATCACAGGTTTGGAGCAAGCTGCGGAACAACTCAATAAAACAGGTTCGGCGACTATCGCTGAAAACAAAGCCAAAAATTTAAGGTTGGTGGTAAAAGACGAGGGCGATTTTATCAAGGTTGGGATCGACTCGGGAACAGGTAAACTGTTGCCGACTGATATTAAACTGCCGGAAAAAAACTTTAAGACAAAAGAAGAAGCTTTCGACTTTATTAAATCCCTGGGCAAGACTGAAGATAAAACCGGAACAGAAAAAATTATAAAGTCGGTTGAACCAGCCGCATACGACGAAAAGAACGGACGGAATTTGATGGAGCTTGAAAATGAAGCTCTGGATCTACCGGAACTAAAAAAGAAGCTGATGATAGCCGAAGAGGGCCACGAAGACTCCGGACTGATTGATCAAATCAAGAACGATGTGGAGCAAAGGGAATCCGCGCTGGTTAACCCGGCAAAGGATGGACAGGTGGTTGATACTTTATACCATGGCACTTCAGCCCCAGATTTTAGTAAATTCGGAACTGACCTGGTATACCTTGCCCAAAACGCGGATGAAGCCAAGGCGTTTGCCGAAAATCCGATTATTGGCGGCGGACGAGGCTCAGGCATCGCCAGGGTTTTGGATGTTAAAGCTCCCAAAGGAAAAATCAAGGACATTGACGAAGTGGTACAGGCGGCAATAAACGATGGGGATGACCTTGATGCAGTTATAGCAAAGCAGGCGGCCGATGCAAAAAAAGCCGGATATAATTACCTTTCCTTTAACCACCCGAGTGCCGTCGGGGACGGAAATTTTAAAGCAATCGTTTCCATTAATCCCGGAGAATTTTCAATAGCAAG
>JAJYJE010000071.1 GCA_021789715.1 bacterium
AACGGGAATTTGGCACTCACTTTTTTACCATCACAAAATCGGCGCCCATATTTGAAGGCATACCGCATGTTAGCCGCGTGCTGGAGAGCCACGGCGACCGAATTGAACCGGATCCGAAACTGGAAATTATCGGCACTACGGAAAACGCGCCGGCTGCCGCTGCCCGGCACCAGCATCTCTGGGGCGTGCAATTCCACCCCGAAGTCACGGAAAGCGAAAACGGCAGGCAGATGCTGGCCAACTTTTGCTTCGGCATCTGCGGCGCCAGGGACCGCTTTCCGGCCGCCGAAGTGGCAAAAAAAAAGATTGAAGACTTGAGGTCAAAAATAAAAGACAAGAAGATCTTGCTAGCGTTGTCTGGCGGCACCGACTCATCTGTGGTCGCTTATCTTTTAAAGGAAGCAGTATCCAACACCAAAGATTCAATATCCAAACCTCGCATCCGGGGAGTTTACATCCAGGGTATTGACGGGCCGGACGACGAAGCCAACGTTAAAAAATATTTCGGCGGCCAGGACTGGATAAGTATTAAAATTGTGGACGCAACCAATAAGTTCTTGGAAGCTTTGGCCGGGAAAACATCAATGCGCGACAAACGCCTGGCCATGCGCGGTATTTATAAGGATATTTTGGAAACAGAGGCCAAAAGCTTCGGCGCGGACTTTATCGCCCAGGGTACGTTATACACCGATATTTCAGAAAGCGGAAGCGGTTATGACAGCGGCTCTAAAAAAGCACAAATCAAAATCCATCATAATGTTAATTTGGGATTTTCTTTGCCGGAAATCGAACCGCTCATAGATTGCGTCAAAGACACCGGACGCAATATCGGCAAATCAATCGGCGTACCCGACGAGCTCCTTATTCGCCACCCCTTTCCCGGACCGGGCCTGGTGGTGCGCATCGAAGGCGAGATCACTGAGGACAAACTGGCAACCGCGCGCAAGGTCGACGGCATTTATATAGAAGAATTGCGCAAGCACAACCTGTACAATGAAGTCTGGCAAGCCGGCGCTGTCGTAACTAATTCCATAACCACCTGCACCAAAGGCGACGACGCGGCCGAAGGCCGCGTGATTGCCCTGTGGGCTGTCTGGTCTGTGAACGGTTTTACCGCCCGCGCCGCGGAATTGCCCTACGACTTTCTTAAAGAAGTCTCGCGCCGGATGACTAATGAAATCCGGGAAGTCGGCGGCGTAGTCTATAGAATTTCCGATAAACCGCCGGTGACTATTGAGTGGGGGTAATCCAATTATTGGTTTGTAAATTATAGACCCCTATTTTAAAACCCCCGAGCTCAGCCCGAGGGTTTTAAAATTAAATCAGTGCGCTCATTACCCACTATCAACCGCAAGCTTCCTTTACAGCCGCTCGCCTTTAAGCTGATAATTAGGCGCTTGCTTTATAATCTGCACGTCATGCACATGGCTCTCCTTCCAGCCGGCCGATGTAATCCGGATAAATTTGCCTCGAATTTGCAGCTGCTTAAGGGTAGGCGCGCCGCAGTAACCCATCCCCGCCTTAAGTCCGCCGACTAACTGATTAAGAACATCAGCGACGGGGCCTTTGTATGGCACCTGCGCCTCCACCCCTTCCGGGACAAGCTTGGAAACCTGCAGGCCCTCCTGGCCATAGCGGTCTTTGCTGCCTTTTTCCATGGCTGCCATGCTGCCCATGCCACGGTACGACTTGAACTGCTGCCCCCCGGCCGTTAGCACCTCGCCCGGGCTTTCCTTGGTGCCGGCAAACAGACCGCCGAGCATGACACAATCCGCTCCCGCTACGATAGCTTTAACTATGTCACCGGAAAACTTAATGCCGCCATCGGCAATCAACGGCACTTTGGCTTTCTTACAAACCCCGGCAACCTGCATAATAGCGTAAATTTGCGGCACGCCGTGTCCCGAGACAATGCGCGTGGTGCAAATGCTGCCCGGACCCACGCCGACTTTAACTGCGTCCGCGCCGGCCTTAATCAGGGCGGCGGCCCCCGCTGCCGTAGCCACGTTCCCCGCAACCACCTGCACCCGCGGTGCCATTTTTTTTATCTTCTTTACCGCTTCCAGTACGCGCTTGCTGTGGCCGTGGGCAGTATCCACGACCACCGCATCCGCGCCGGCCCGAGCCAGTGCTTGGGCGCGCTCAAAGAAATCACCGGTGGCGCCGACTGCCGCTGCCGCCAGCTGGCCGGCCTGCTTAACCTTTTTTACTTCTTCCGCCTGCCGCTCGAGCTTTAAGTTCTTATGGATCACGCCAATACCGCCGGCCTTTGCCAGCGCGATGGCCAAATCGCTTTCCGTTACCGTATCCATTGCGGCGCTGACCACCGGAATTTGAAGATCGATTTTTTTGGTAAACTTAGTCTTAGTCTCAACTTCCGCCGGCAAAACTTCGCTATACTGCGGCTCCAAGAGCACATCATCGAACGTTAACGCTTCTGCAATTTTCTTTTGAGACATAATATTAAAAAGGCCAGGCAAAAGCTCGGCAGATCAACCGGGCAATAAAGCTGGCAAAGCGATGAATCATTAGTGATATTGAATTTAAGATACACTATATTTCCATTCTTGTCTATTGTTCCATAAGATGCATAAAAAAATGCCCATCGCAGGCATTTTTTATCCTTGAATCTTTCCATCAACCGATATTACTCACCCCGCCATCCATAACAGGCAGGCAAAAATTGCGACCAATGAACCGTTAGCAATCAAATTAACATGCTGAATGTGGCGTTTAACGGCAATTGCCAAAATCAGACTGGACAAAATACCGGCAATAAAAAATAAATACACCTGCCTTTCCATTGTCTTAGGGTCAAAAGCCACGCCAAACCAACTGACTTTTACCGAAGCATTAGTGGAAGTACCGAGCACCTGAAAGTTGTTTACCGTACTATTAGTAAAATCCGCCAATTGCATTTCACTGGACGAGCCGCTTATATCCGCGGCCCACACCCGAACGCTTTGCTGCCCCGCGGCTAATTCCGCCAAATCCGCCTGCCCCTGCCAACTGCCGTCCGGCTGCGGCGCGAGCATGACCGCCTGGCGTCCAAAGTAAGCCAGCACCTTGACGGGAGCGCCCGATATTTGCGCCTGGATCAGAAGACGATCGTCGCGCATCTGAGTCTGGGCCTGGATGATCTCCAATTTCTGGCTAATTACCGCCGTAGAAGCAGGACGAGCCGCCGGCAGCCGAGCGGCGGGAGGAGCGGGCACAGGCGAGGCCTGAACCGGAGTGGGCGTGTTATTTATGCTAATTTTTTGCTCCGCTGGCGTACCAAACATCTGGACTACAAAAATCGCAGTATGTCCCTGATACTGACCTTCGGAGATGCCGATGCCAATCTGTTCAAAATCTTTGTTTAAAATATTAGCTTTATGGCCGGGGCTGTTCATCCAGGCTTGCTCAACGTTCTCTGCTTCCGTAAAGTTTACCGCCAAATTTTCACCGGCCATCAAGTAATTATACCCGGCGGCGGAAATAAAATCCCAGGGCGTTTTGCCGTCCGGGGTCGTATGGGCAAAGTATCCCTTGGCCAGCATGTCGCCGGCTTTTGCCTGGGCCGCCGCGTCAAGTTCGGAATTTTGAGCCAGGGGAGCCAGGCCGTACTGAGCGCGGGATTCATTGGTAAGGGATATAATGTTGCCTACGGTAATGGCCGAAGAATACGCGGGCAAGACCGGGCCGAACGACAGCAGGGCAATGCTAAAAATTTTTACGCAAACCAAAGCCGCCGAAAACAGCGCCAGGGCCCGGTCGGCTAATAAATGCGGGCGGTAGTTATTACGGGCATGCGGGATAAAATGATCTTTGAGATGCCGTAAACTGCCAACAAAAAAGCCGCCTACTTTTCGGTACGCCAATTCCGGCACTTCCAAAAAATTCAGCACGTATTCCATGAATTAAGCTGGCAGGAACAACTGCAAAACCGACTTAAATGACCGGCCGGCATTGCTGTTCCTTCGCTAATTTTATGTTTGTTTCCTGAAAGAAAAACGATGCTAATTTTGGCAGCGTTTTCTGGAATTTACATTAACATTATAGCACATAAGCAAAAATAAATCAACCCCTCCGTTTCCTAGGAGGAGTTGATAGCGCCAAACCTGCGGTAGCGAAATTATTACGGAGCGGCACGATTAACAGTGGCATGGTGAGCCGCCGGAATATACGCCGCGGAAGCATCCGCCGCAGTGTTGTCGCTAAGCAGGATATAGCTAACCAGCGAAATTCCGGTAACCAAAAGGAAGACAATGGTCCAAATAAACCAGCGCGGATCATAATTGACCGGCTGCTGAAAGGAAG
Organism: bacterium; assembly: GCA_021789715.1. Taxonomy (GTDB): domain Bacteria; phylum Patescibacteriota; class Doudnabacteria; order UBA920; family UBA920; genus JAJYJE01. Next base: position 4,303 of record JAJYJE010000071.1, read on the forward strand.
ACATGGCCATAATATATGGTACGATTAATTTTTTGTTTTAAGTTTCCAACTTCCAAAGTTTAAAAAACGGCTATTTAACCAAGCCGGACACTTGCTGCTTGGCGGAACGAACCGATACGATGGCAAACAACAGGCTGATAATCCACAAAATAACGATCGGCAGCACCACCCATACGCCGCGCTTGTATAATGTTACAAAAGCAAAACACACTATCCCCAAGGAATAAAGCTCAATTAGGAGCACGACTACCAATGTCTTAACCAGCCGGCCCACTATGGATTCCGCGAACAATTTATGGACTTTATACCCTTCAATAATAAGGTAAATGCTGCCAATTACCAAAACCCCCAAAGCAATCCAAAGATAAGTGGAAATATCGATTGTCATTTTTATTTCGGACTATCGTAATTTTATCGATATGGGCATTATACCATATCTTGGCGATTATTCCAAGCCTGCCGTCACTGGCTGATGTTCGATATTAAGATCAATCAAAAACAAAATAATGGCTAGCGTATCGCAGACAAAACAGTATTGGCAGACCTGCTTAATAACAAAAAACTGCAGGCTTAAAAACACAAGCGCCGCCAGGGCACCGGCCCCCAAACCCAGACCCAACAGCCGGCGCCATACCCGGTAGTGATTGGCCATAAGCGCGGCAAAAATCACCGCGGCAAAAAACACAATACCCCATTCGGCCAAGGGCACGCCCAACAGCGTCGAATACCTGCTCGACAATACGGTTTCGCAGCCGTGGGTCACGCTGCAGGGAATAGTGACGCCCAAAATCTTATAAACGGTGAGGTAGATACTTGTGGCAAATCCAACCAAGGCGAGGAGAATAATAATATCGTATTTATGCCGTTTGTGTAACATTGGAAGTTCTTAAAATTGAAATTAGAAATTCGGACATTCTGTCATAATTTCCAATTTCTATTATTTTACCACAAATCCCGCACAACCCACAAACCCCTTCGTGGGAACTTTTGAAAAAGCCGGTTTTCTCCAAACCCAAAGCAAAACCGCGGAGCATAAGTAGCATTAAAGCCCGTCGACTTAACGTCGCGGGCTCTAATAACTTCTCCCGAAAAAGAGGAGAACGGGACCGCTGGAAGCGGTCGAATACGAGAAGAAAAAACTAGTAGAGAGTCGCTATTCTGGCTCCGCCAGGGTTAGCAATTCGGTTTTGCCTTCTCAACATTTCAGCTTAGTACTGGTCGCGATGACCGTAACCGCCGTTGCCGCGGTCGCCGAAGCTGCGCTTCGGGCGATCCTCGAGCGGGCGGGCTTCCTTGACTACCAAGGTGCGGCCGCCGTACTGGCTGTTATTTAACGCGTTCATAGCGGCATCGGCTTCGGCGTCGTTTTCAAATTCGACAAAACCGAAACCGCGGCTGCGGAGATCGGAA
>JAJYJE010000072.1 GCA_021789715.1 bacterium
GCACCCGGATCGCTTCGCTTTGCATAGGGCACAGGATACCAGATTACCGTCCGCCGGCCTGGGCGGGCAAAGCCAGCAGATCGACAACGTCTGCCCACGTGAAGCGCTGATGACCGGTCTCGCCGAGGCGCGGGGCTCCTTCCCAATCGGCTTCATACGACCAGGCAACAGTGACTGCCTCTGGAAGACCGAACTGGGCGATAAGGAGGAGGATTTGCTGACGACAGGCCTCCTGCTCGACCTCAAAGCGGTCGCGGAGAGCGAAGCTTATGCGGTCGTCACGCGAAGGGTCCAGAGACGTCCGGCGACCATCCGACCAGTGGAGCGTGACGTGCTCGGTACGGTGTTCACTGCCGTAGCTGGCACGGCGCGATAGGTCTATGGGCGCGCGGCGTAGGATCTCCAGCGCCGTCCGTCGCTGCGTGTCTGGATCGCTATCGGTCATCACGTCGTTGATCGTCCCTCGTCGTGGGCAGACATGCCCGCTGAACAGGGGAAATATAGTACCGATAGGAGCGTCTCCCGATGGTTCCTTTAGGTACTGGCATGAAACGCTGCGAGCGGTATGCTGCGTAGAGGAAAATGCACGCAATAGAGAGTTGAAACGCCATGCGCCGTTCGCAGGTACTGCCATCCAATCATTACGATGCACTGCTCACGGCCAGGGAACCATTGCTGACACGGTCGCTGGCCGGTGCGATCGCTATAGGCGCGCCGCTTGGCATCATTGTCTGGTTGACGCTGGAGCAAATGCCGAACGTCACCTGGTTGAAATCGGTTGTGTCGATGAATAGAATCATGCCCATGTATAATGATTAATGTATAAAGTATTATGCGATATTGCGACTTGCGCTATTCATAATACATTATACTAATTTTTGCAGTTCTTCCCTCACCACTTCCCGTTCGTCCCAGGCAACGCGGCGGTTGCCGGGCAACACCAAAAATTGTTCGCTGCCTTTGCCGGTAATAATCACGGTATCGCCGGGCTTAGCCAGTTCTAACGCGTGACGGACGGCCTGGCGCCGGTCCAGGATAACCTGGATATCCTTGATCCTTAATCCTTGATCCTTAACGCGCTGAATACCTTCCTCTACATTCCTGGCAATCTCTTCCGGGTCGGAATCATATACATCATCATTTGTAATAATGATCACATCGGCCAGTTGGGCGGAAATTTCCCCAAACTCGTAGCGCTTGGCTTTATCGCGATGGCCGCCCGTGGCGCCGAATACATGAATCAGCCGCTGGCCGGCAATCTTGCGCGCCGCCTCAAGCGCGCTCCTCATGCCGGCCGGCTCCGGCGCATAATCCACGTAGATTCTGATCCCGCGGGAGTTAGCAATGGCTTCCATGCGCCCGTCCACGGCTGAAAAATTTTGCAGCGCCGCGATTGATTGTTCTATGCTCACGCCCAACTGAAGCGCGGCGGCCATAGCCAACAGCGCGTTGTAGGCGTTAAATTTTCCCGGCAATTTAAGACGAACCTGCTTGCCCTGGGCTTCAAAGCTGACATCACCGGCCGCGGGCAGCATCCGGCCGCGCACCACACTATCCACCCCTACGGCTTTCTCGTCGCCAAAGGAAATTCCGAACGTTTCGTCAGCCGGGTATTGCAAGTAAAAACCCAGCTCAGGGTCGTCTAAATTTAAGCCTTTGATTTTTTTGGGAAAAAAAGATTTTCTCCGGCCGCGTTCCAGCGCCTCAAACAACTTAGCCTTGGCCGCCCGGTATTGCTCAAACCCGCCATGAGCCTCCATGTGGGCCGGCGACAAATTGGTAACCAGCGCCATGTCAAAATTAATGCCGGCGTGCCGGTTTTGGGCTAATCCCTCCGACGTGCATTCAATAACCGCAAACCTGCAGCCATTTTCGGCCATGGCCCGGAGCTGCTTTTGCAGCCGGATCTCATTGGGCATGGATAACCCGTGCTTGTTGATGTGGTTCTGCCGGCCGTCAAAAAACCCGACCGTGGTAATATAGCCGGTGCGCTGGCTGGCGGAGTTAAGAATATGCGCCAATATCTGGGTGGTGGTAGATTTACCGGCCGTGCCGGTAATGCCGATGACAACCATTTGTTCGCTTGGCCGCTCGTAGTAAACACTGGCATCCCATGCCAGGAGGCCGTGATACCACGGCCGAACCGCCTTAAGCAAACCCTCCGGAATCAGTGTCTTCAAAAATTCACGCATAGGCATATTATAGCGGACTTGCAATCCATTGTCTCCCCTCCTCCGCACCACCCATGGCCAGCGGAGATAAGCGATGCGCGTAGCCAAAACCGAAAAATTATCGTATAATATATCCGAGCCTAAACTCCCGAAATAAAAATCCCAAACTAAAATGAACGGATTATCCCTAAACCTCCTCACCCTCCCGGTTTGGTGGTACACCAGCGGTTGGCACCGGGTCTGGCAATGGAACCTGCGCCAGATGGACCTCGGCCTGCATCAGACCGGGCTACTGCTATTTGCGCACCATATGCGCGAGCCGTTATATGGCGACTACACGCATTCGGGCATTATCTTAAGTTTTTTTCTCCGGATTATCCTGTTGCTATTTAAACTCACGTTGCTGGTAGTTCGTGCTTTACTGCTGGCGGTTTTTGACGCGCTCTATCTGGCTGTTCTGCCGCTGTCCGTTGCCATGATTATTTTCCAATTGCTTCCCGCACGCTAACATGACCACCACATCTTCCGCGCAGGCCTGGCCGGTGCGTGCCAAACTAAAAAATACCGCCTTAAGCTTCTCCGGCAGCTTCCAACCGAACCGATTAGCCGCGGAACAACGGACAATAATCTTCCGCTACGCCGGCAAAATCTTGCTTGCTTTGCTCATAACGGCCGGCGCGGCCGGTTTGGCGGCCAGTCTGATTTCGACCTTCACCGGCAAGAGTAGCGGCTTTATTTTAGATCGCAATATCTATAACCTGGCTTTTTGGGTAGCATTATTTTTGGGATGCTACTTGTGGGCCCAGACCGCGCAGGAACAAGACAACGAGAGCGCCTTAAACCTGCTGCATTGGGAGACAAGCGGTAATAACGCTAGCCTGCCTGCGGAAATCGATGTCTACGACTATTTTAACCGCCAAGCAAAAAAAGTCTGGCGCGACGCTTACCGGCTGGCCAGAGCCGGCCATGGCACCCACGCCGGCGTTTCGGCAGTCGATCTGTTGCAAGCCTTACTGGAAGACCGCAGCATCCGCAACGTGTGTTTCCGCCTGAGCGTTAACCCCGCCGACGTTAAAATTTTCCTGCGCAATTACGAATATCTGGCTGATGGAGAACACTCCGCCGAACTGGATCATATTCCGTTCGTGGCATTTAACGAGGCATTGAAACTGCGCAACCGCTGTGTTGACCCCTTAATGCTGCTCTGCGCGTTAAAAATCCAGATGCCGGAAAACCACGTGATCCAGGCGATCTTTTTTAACCTTGACGTGGCGCTGGAAGACTTGGAAACCGTCTGCGGCTGGCAGTTTAACTTAGACATAATGCGCAATGAAGTGCGGCTGTTCCGCAAACTTGCCGGCTTCAAACCGGGACCACGGACAAACCGCGGCCTAACCTCGCTTCCTACGCCCTATCTTGATCGGTACAGTCTAGACCTGACTCTTGCCGCCAAATACGGAAATCTGCCCCTGGCGCTCGGCCGCGATTACGACCTGCGCTCGATTTTTAAACTCCTGGGAAGCGGCCGCAGGAACATTTGCATCAAAGGCGGCGCGGGAACAGGGCGACACACGCTCATCAACGAGCTGGCATATAAAATGGTTACGGAACAAGTACCCAAAACGCTCGCCGACATGCGGCTGGTCCAGCTTGAACCCGCGGCGATTTTAGGCAGCCGGCAGCGGGCCGAGCAAGTCCTCGCCTACTGTCTGGCCGAGGCCGACCGCTCGGAAAATATTATTTTAGTCCTCACCGACATCCATACGCTGGCCCGGGCCCAAACTTCCTCAGGCCTAAGCCTTTTGGACATTACCGTTGATTTCCTCCGCAGCCATAACCTCTGCACCCTGGCGACCACTACGCCGGAAAATTACACCGAAGACCTGCGCCCAGCGGCAGGTTTTGACCAATCTTTCATTTCCTATGAACTCCGTAACCTAAGCAAAAGCGAAGCACTCCTGGCCTGCTGCATAAAAGCCAGTCTCCTGGAACACAGCAATCATTGCGTATTTCGCTACCCGGCCATAAAACTAGCCATGCGCCTAACCGACGCTTACATTAAAGACGCCAACCAGCCGCAAAAAACCGTCGCGATTTTGGTGGAAGCAGCCAGCCGCGCCAAAAGCGAACCCGGCCGAATTGTCGGCACCAGCCTCATCGAAACCATCATCAGCGAAAAAACCCACATTCCCGCCCTAACCTTAGGCCAGGACGAAAGCGCCAAGCTCCTAAATTTGGAACAGGACATAGGCCAATACGTTATTGGCCAGCGCGCGGCAGTAACTGCGGTCGCCGAAGGACTGCGCCGCGCCCGCAGCGGATTAACCGCGGAGAATCGGCCGCTGGCATCTTTCCTATTTCTTGGACCGACCGGGGTAGGCAAAACGGAAGTTGCCAAAACTTTAGTCAGAGTTTATTTTGGACAAACCGAAGGCGACAAAAGGTACGGCGAACATTTTCTGTTCAGGCTCGACATGTCCGAGTACCAAGGGGAAGAAGGGCTCGATAAGCTGATCGGCACGGCTGGTTCTAGCGCCGACACGCCGCTCGTAAAACACCTCAAAACCTATCCCTTTGGCCTGCTGCTGCTTGATGAATTTGAAAAAGCCAGTTCCCAAGTATTAAACTTGTTTTTACAAATTTTAGATGATGCCCGGCTCACCTCGGGCAGAGGCGAGACGATAGATTTAACCCACTGTTTGATAATCGCGACCTCCAACGCCGGCAGTACTGACATTCAAAACGGCATCAAGCAGGGCTTAACCGCCGATCAAATTAAATCTAGGCTGTTTGACCAAATCTTAACCAAATACTTCCCGCCGGAACTGCTTAACCGCTTTGACGGGGTGGTTATCTTTAATCCTTTAACACCCCAGGAAATTACCGCCATTGCCCACCTGCAGCTGCAACTGCTGGAACACCAGCTGCTCGACAAGGGAAAGAAGATCCGCTTTACCCCGGCCGTGGCCGCGGACATCGCCCAAAAATCTTACGACCCGTCCTTGGGAGCGCGCCCTATTCGCCGCTATATGCAAGATCACGTGGAAACTTTCGTGGCCAAACTAATTTTGCAACACAGCCTGGAACGTGGCAGCGAAGTGGTCGTAGATTTGAAAAATGGGCAGCTGGTTGTCGCATAATAATTGCTATTAAAACCCCGGCAAATGCCGGGGTTTTAAATTATTCAAAATTACGGCTGGCCAATTAACTTTAATTTCTAAAACAACTTTTAAATCACCCTCTTTCGCCAACACTTCGTATTCTCAGCCACACCCGATTCACCTGCCGCAACGCGCGATAACCATAATATTGCAGCTTGCGCTCGAACATATCGTACGCGCCGGCATAATTTATAACTCTGCCGCCAAAACCGCGCTTGAACCTGGTAAAACCTTTTTCTCCGCCGCCGGCGACTTCGCTGCCGCCCAAATCATAGACTTTCAATCCTAAAGCTTTAGCGTCGAGCATCGCCCGCCAATGCAGCGCGTACGGCGCCA
>JAJYJE010000073.1 GCA_021789715.1 bacterium
CGACGCGGTCGGATTCCTGTTCGAGCAGGATTGTAAATTGGTTATTGTCGCATGCAACACTTCCTCGGCCCTGGCCCTTCGGAAAATCCAACGGGAATTCTTGCCTAAGTTTTACCCGAACCGTCGGGTGCTGGGCGTAATTATTCCCACCGTGGAAGAAGCCGACAAACATCATCGAAACAAAAAAATCGGGGTAATTGCGACATCTGCAACCGTAAAATCCCACATTTACAAAAAAGAACTGGCAAAAATTGACAGCCAAGCTTTAATAATTGAGCAGGCTGCGCCAAAATTAGTGCCGCTGATAGAGCGGGATTCTTTACAAAAAGCCGAAAAACCGTTAAAATTGTACCTGAAACCGCTTACCGAACAGGGGATAGAGGCTCTGATTTTGGGTTGCACTCATTATCCGATACTCGTAAGGCAAATCAAAAAAATTATCGGGCCCAAGGTACGCATAGTTTCCCAAACCGAATTTTTACCTGCAAAGCTGAAAGATTACTTGCGCCGCCATCCGGAAATAGGCAGGTTGATAGGAAGGCACAGCGGCCGGCAATTCCTTGTGACAAAACTTAACAAGGGATTCAGTGATGCGGCAAAACATTTATTCGGAAAACAGGTAAAATTTAAATTGGTTAAATACTGACTCTTTAGCGCAGGGGTTCCCAAATTTCCTAAACTGCAATACCTGGAAAATTGTGGGATAAAGGAATTATGCCACAGGGCGAAATGCTGATATCGCGTCAGAACGGGAACCCGGAGGCCACTGTAACGCGCCGGCTTAGCTCATTTGCCTCGGCTTGAGCCGAAATAGAAAAATACGAAGCGGTATCGCCCAGTCACTTATGGTTTATGCCGACGTAGCTCAACTGGTAGAGCAACGGTATCGTAAACCGTAGGTTATCGGTTCAATTCCGATCGTCGGCTCCATAAGTGACGGGGCAAGCAAACCGCAGGTGGTCGGTTCAAGTCCGACAGCCGGCTCCATGAGGGATAAATTGTTAGCAGGTCCGACCCGGCTTTGCTTCGGACCGCCGCAGCTTTGACAAAAGCCGGGGCGGAGAAGGATAAACCGCAGTCCGATTCCGATTGCCGGCCGCAGGGGTGACGGGTAAAATAAACCGCAGACGGCCATCATGGCCAAACTTAACATCCGGGTTTAAAAGATAATGGGGGAGAACAGGGTTCTGCTTGCGTTTTGCATCCCAACTAGCAGAATGGCAAAAAAATGTCAACCCCGGCCAAAACAGCCGCTCTTGACAAAACCGCTGTTTTTCGATAAATTTAACGCGTTTCCTATGAACGAACCGCAAAAAAACGGGCAGGACAGCGGGCAATCGCAACAAGCGCGGCAAAAAAAACGTGCAGTGCAGCTTATGATGATCGATGCAATGATCGAGTTTGCCGTAATAATCGCGCTGCCGCTTTATCTTTTGACCGAAGCGGGAAAACGCTTGGACGCTAGCACCGGGCATCATTTCTTCGTGATCATCGGAATTCTTGCGGCTTTAGCCTTAAGCGCCGCCATGATTGGCGTCAGAATCAATCAATTCCGGAAAAAACTTAAATAACACCATACAATTAACACCCCGCCATTCTAACATCCTAAACAACAGCAAGGGATTAACTGTTAAGGTGTTAAAATGTTAAAACAACCTAATGGCCGCCATACCGCCCTTAGCAGCCGAGCCAATTTTCCATATTAGCCGCCTGCCGGTGACTAACTCTTATATCAACTCCACGCTGACGCTTTTTGGCTTCATCGTTTTTATTATTTTTTTGAATGCGGGCATAAAAAAATATTACTCAAAGAGCCGGGCGCCCAAAGGCATTGTTAATTTTTTTGAGGGCGTACTCGAATTTATGCTCGGCTATTTTGACCAGGTTACGCATGACCGCAAAAAGTCCGTAAAATTTCTGCCGGTTGTCGGTACCCTGTTTCTGTTTATTTTAGTTTCCAACTGGATCGGCTTACTGCCGGGAATTAACTCCGTTATAATTCACCGCGGCGCCGAAACGCTGCCCCTCTTCCGCCCGGCCGACACCGATCTTAACTTAACTCTGGCCATGGCTGTGTTCGCGGTAGCCATATCCCATATCCTGGGGGTCGCCACCATCGGCTTTTTCCGCTACGCCAACAGATTTATCAAGCTGGGTGACTTATACCAGGCGGTAAAAAGCCTTAAACCGGTTAATATTTTGACCGCGATTGTGGAATTTTTTGTCGGCATTATCGAAATTTTTTCCGAAATTGCCAAAATGGTTTCGCTGTCTCTGCGGTTATTTGGCAATATTTTTGCCGGCGAAGTTTTAATGACGGTCTTGGCCGGGCTGATTCCGTATCTCGTTCCGCTGCCGTTTATGGCGCTGGAGTTGCTGGTCGGTTTGATCCAGGCAGTCGTATTCACGATGCTGGCGCTGGTCTACCTGACCATGGCCACAACGGACACCCACGGCCACGCCGAAATTGACGGCCACAGCGGCCATGCCGAGGCCGAGGAAAACCAGGTGCCGGCAGTTTGACAATGCGTTGATTTTAGATTCTATGATTTTAGATATGCAATTTTTAAATCTAAAATCCTTAAATTTAAAATTAATTTCACACGGGACGACGTTAAACAAGACAGCATAAAAAAGATCGATCCACGGTGAATAAAGGAGTGAGTATGTCTCCTCAAGTCTTTACTGTGCTAGCCAAGGCTTTTGCCATCGCCATCGGCGGCATGATTCCGGCTTTGGCCATCGGCCGCATCGGCAGCAATGCCATGGAATCCATTGGCCGCAATCCCGAGAGCGCCGACCGCCTGTTCGTGCCGATGCTGCTCGGCATGGCGTTCGCCGAAGCTATCGCGATTTACGCGCTGGTCGTAACCTTTACGCTCTAACTTTAGTTTTAGACCTTTGGGAAGCCTGCTTCCCTTGGGTTTACAACTAAGCCCGCAGAGCAACCTGGCAAGTTAGCAATTTAACACCCGGACCTGCCTGGCGTTAAATTGTTTAGTTGTGTGGTTGTTAAACTGAAAATATGAATCTTTTGCATTACTTGGCCCAATTTATTATTCCTATCGCGCGCGCCCAGGAAACCGCCGCTTCGGGCAATCCGGCGGCCGCTCTCGGCGTGGATTGGAGACTGTTTGTTGCCCAGTTAATCAACTTCGGCATCCTGCTGTTCGTTTTGTGGAAATGGGCCTTTGTACCCATTGCCAAAAAACTGGAAGAGCGCACGGCCAAAATTGAAAAATCGCTGCATGACGCCGACCGAATTGAAAAAGAAAAGCGGGAATTTGAAAACTGGCGGCAAGCGGAAATAATTAAGACCAGGCAGGAAGCCAGCGCCGTGGTCACCGCCGCCCAATCGGAAGCCCAGAAGGCTAAGCAACAGATTGCCGCGGAAACAAAGGCCGAACAGGAAAAAATCGTCGCTCAGGCCAAGCAGCAGATTGACTCGGAAAAGAACCGCTCCATTGCCGAAGCTAAATCGGAAATTGCCAATCTGGTTACCGCCGCTGCGGAAAAGATTCTTCGCAAAAAGCTGGACGCCAAAGCGGACCAGGAACTGATTAAAGAAAGCTTAAAGTCGATTTAACAATTAAGCGATTAAACAATTTAACAACGAGGCTAGGTTGTTTAATTGTTACCTTGTTACATGAAGATCACCAGCCAACAATACGCCCAGGCTCTTATGGACGCAGTCAATGAGACCAACCCCAAGGACTACGACAAAGTCCTGGATAATTTCGTCAAGATTTTGTCGCAAAATAACGACCTTGCCAAATACGAAGAGATTGAAGCCGCATTCCGCAAACTTAAGTTGTCGGCCGAGGGGATCAAAGAGGCCGAAATTACCATAGCCAAAGATATCGAGATAAACCATGCCATCATCAAAGAATTGAACCAGGCGGTAGGCAATAAGCTTGAGATCAAGAAAAAGGTTGATGAATCCCTTATCGGCGGAGTAGTGGTCAGGGTAGATGATACGCTGATTGACGCGAGCGTAAAAACGCAGCTAAGCAATTTAAATAATTCGTTAAAATCCTAAGCTGTAGTTAGCCGATTTATCGGCTGTAATCAGGCAGCTCATAAATGAGCTAACTACCGCGAGAAGCAATAATTATGGCCCAATCAAACATCGTAGAGCAGTTAAAAAAGAAGATCGAAATATTTTCCACCGACGTAAAAATGGAAAAAGTGGGAACAGTTTTGGAAGTCGGCGACGGCGTCGCCCGCGTATCGGGATTGTCCGATGTGGCGTCGATGGAAATGCTCGACTTTGGGCATAATACTTTCGGCGTAGCCTTGAACCTGGAAGAAAACCAGGTCGGCGCTGTGATTTTGGGCGAATTCCAGCACATAAAGGAAGGCGACACCGTCCGGCCGACCGGCAGGATCTTGTCTGTGCCTGTGGGGGACGCGCTTATCGGCCGCACCGTAAACGCTTTAGGCCAGCCAATTGACGGCAAGGGGGAAATCAAGGCCGCTGCGACGTACCCGGTGGAAAAAATCGCTCCCGGCGTCATTACCCGCAAAGGGGTTAGCCAGCCGGTGCAGACCGGCATTAAAGCCATAGACGCGCTAATCCCCATAGGCCGCGGCCAGCGCGAACTGATCATTGGCGACCGCCAAACGGGCAAAACGGCCGTGGCTATTGACGCCATTATCAACCAAAAAGGCCAAAACATGATTTGCATTTATGTTGCTATCGGCCAAAAAGAATCCAAAGTTGCCAAGATTGTTTCCATACTGGAAGAGCACGGCGCCATGGATTATACGATTGTGGTTTCCGCTTCCGCCAGCGAGCCGGCCGCCCTTTCTTACATCGCGCCGTACGCCGGCTGCGCCATGGGCGAATACTTTATGGACCAGGGAAAAGACGCTTTAATTGTTTACGACGATTTGTCCAAGCAGGCCGTGGCCTACCGTGAAATTTCCCTGCTGCTCCGCCGCCCGCCGGGGCGCGAAGCATACCCGGGCGACGTGTTTTATCTCCACTCCAGGCTTTTGGAGCGCGCGGCCAAATTAAACCAGGATTTCGGGGGCGGTTCATTGACCGCCTTGCCGATCATTGAAACCCAGGCCGGCGACGTATCCGCTTACATTCCTACTAACGTAATTTCCATTACTGACGGCCAAATCTTTTTGGAAACCGACTTGTTTTATAAAGGCATCCGTCCCGCGCTCAACGTCGGCATCTCGGTGTCCCGCGTCGGCTCCTCCGCCCAAACCAAAGCCATGAAAAAAGTGGCCGGCAAATTAAAGCTGCAGCTGGCGCAGTTCCGCGAACTGGAAGCTTTTGCCCAATTCGGCAGCGATCTCGAC
>JAJYJE010000074.1:0-1927 GCA_021789715.1 bacterium
TCTGGATTTCGCGTTCGCGCTCCACGACCAACCTTACCGCTACTGATTGCACGCGGCCGGCCGACAAGCCGTACCTGATTTTCCGCCACAAAAATGGCGACAGTTCGTAGCCGACCAGGCGGTCCAGAACGCGCCGCGCCTGCTGGGCGTCGACCAGTGTTAAATCAATATCCCGCGGGTTTTTGAGCGCTTCGTCAATGGCGGATTTGGTAATTTCGTGAAAAACAATGCGCTTGATGCGCTTGTCCTCTTTGCCCTTGGCAATGGCCGATTCGTCGCCCAGGCCCAAAGCCTGGACCAAATGCCAGGAAATGGCCTCGCCTTCGCGGTCCTCATCAGTCGCCAGAATGATTTCCGGCGCGGTTTTGGCCTCTTTTTTCAGCTTGGCTACAGTTTCTTTGGCTTTGGGCGGAATAATATAGGTAGGCTCGAAGTTATGCTCGACATCAATCGACAGCTTGCTTTTGGGCAAATCGCGCACATGGCCCATGCTGGCTTCCACTATATATTGCCCGCCCAAAAACCGCGAAATGGTTTTCGCTTTGGTCGGGGATTCGACGATGATTAAGGGTTTGGACATGATAGGGAATGAAATTTGAAAATTTAAAATTGAAAATTAATTTATGATACGAGATTGATTTTATAGATGAAAATTTGTTTTGTCAACTGAACCGCTGATAAGTTGCTGATGGGGACGCTAATCAGGCGCTGAAACTAACCGCAGCTCGCCAATTTATCGGCCTTGATTTTCCAGCAAAGTTAGAATATAATGCTGCAATCAGCTGGCGCTGAAAAGGAGGTTGTATGAAGCATCGGGAAAATATTGAGCGGGCAAAAAAGCTGAAGCCTGGCGACAAGTTGTGGTGGTCTCGGCCGCCGAAAGGCCAAAGTCCGAATGGCTACGGTGAGTCGCTCGCGCGCCACTGGGGAGAACCGGTGGAATTCGTGTCCTTCGTTCCAGCGGAGGCGCCAAAGTGGGACGACACGCAAATCAACGGTCAACGGTGCCGCGTCGATATGACTGGCTTGCCGCTGGTAGTGGTCCGCGGCCAGGCCGGTGAGCAGCAAATCAGCTTGGGCTGGTTTGACCTCGAGCGCCTGCCTGCCAAATAACGATTTTTATCCAGAAGCGGCGCGCGATGGCGCGCCGCCCTTTTTTTATTTGGAGTTCTGTACAAATGTACAAGTTTTCAGATGACGATTTTATTTAAGGATATTTTCCTTTTGCCCAATGTTATCCAGAATTTTTTTGGCCTCATCCGCCGTGGCCGGGCGGGGTTGGGAGTTGTTAATAACGATAGGGATTAATTCTACCGAATCAAGCGTGGCAGGTTGGCGGGTGCCCTGTAAGTCATCCATCGTGGCGGCGCCGGGGGCGGCGGGATTGGCAGTCGATGCTTTGCCGATGGTGATTTTTAGGACCAATCCCTCTTTGGTCTCTTCGCTCCAGTTTTGGTCAAAAATAAAGTTGCCGAGGGAGTAAAAGATATATTTGCCCTGATATTTTTCCACCGTCTGCACCCAGTGCGGATGCGCGCCAATTACCATATCCGCGCCGTCATCAATCGCGTCGTGGGCAAAAGCGACCTGCGCCGCATCCGGCGTGCGCGTGTACTCGGTACCCGCGTGCATGGTGGCCACCACAAAATCGCATTCCTGCCGCGCGGCGGCTACCGCCTGTTTTAGACGGGCCGTGTCCTGAATCCTTGCAACGTAATTATTGGCGGTTTGGCCGCCGTCGTTAATTGAGGCATAAGACGCGCCGACAAAGCAGATTTTTACATTATTGCTTTCCACAACGGCCGGAGTCCAAGCTTGGTCTAAATTATCGCCGGTGCCTTCGTATTGGATGCGATCATCGTAGAGCACATACCTGGTATAATTTATGCCGGCCAGGCCTTGGTCGAACGCGTGGTTGTTGGCCAGG
>JAJYJE010000074.1:1937-5246 GCA_021789715.1 bacterium
AAATTAAAATCTTCCAAGCCTTTAATATATTGGTAAGGAGCGCCGAAAAGCAGGGAGTGGCCCCCAATGACCGGATTTTTTGGAGCAACCGGGCTTTCCAAATTGGCAAAGTTAAAGCCGGTCGAATTTAAAATTTCCGCCATGCCCGCAAACGGCAAGTCGGCCCGGCTGGATGTGGCAATAATCGCGGCCACGCCCCGCGACAGCATAATGTCGCCGGCTGCCAGAAAGGTGACGGTAGTCGTGGTATTTTGTCCGGCCGATAAATCACGGGCCTCCTGGTAATACTGCTCCAGGCTTTTATTGCCAATTTGGCTTCGGTAGGAAACTGTGTGCCGGTGCCGAGAGCCAAATAAAAAACCCGCCGCTACGGCAGCTATGGCAATGGGAATTGATATTTTCAGTAACTTTGCCCAGTTCATAAAATAGTATTTAGTTGCATACAGTATGCAATACCGAAGCGCCAGTATTATCCGCTACTTACTATCTGCTTAAAATATACTGCTGCCCTCCCAGGTTTCTAATTTTGCCTTTCATTTCCAAAAAGGTCAAGGCCGAAGATGCATCGGCCGCGGAAAGCTCGGTTTGTTTAACAATCTCATTAATGTGCATCGGCTCAAGCGAAATGGTTTTCAGGAGCAGGCTTTCGGCCGGAGAATCGCCGGACAGGCGAGGCGGCTCTTGGGCTTGGAACGCGAATCCCACATTGAGGTCTTCCAAAATTTCCTTGGCATCCGTTACCGGCCGCGCCCCCATTTTAATAAGATTGTTCGGTCCCTGGCTTTGCCGGGAGTAAATTGGACCCGGTACGGCATAGACCGCGCGGTTTTGTTCGAGCGCGTATTTGGCCGTAATTAATGAACCGCTCTTCAGGTCGCTTTCGATTACGACCGTGGCCAGGGACATGCCGGAAATAATGCGGTTGCGCGCTACAAAATGCTGCTTGAAGTTAGGCGTGCCCGGCGGATATTCCGACAGCAGCGCGCCGCCGCAATCGAGAATCCGGTCGGCAAGCAGCGCGTGAGCTTTCGGGTACAGGCTTTTGTCGTCCAGCCCGCCGCCCAATATGGCAATGGTGCGTCCGCGCGTATTTATTGCGCTGGTATGCGCCAAAGAATCAATACCGAAAGCCAAACCCGAAACAATGGTTACGCCGGCGGCGGCAAGTGGCTCAATCAGGCGCGGCGTGACCGCGCGTCCGTAGCCTGTTACCATTCTGGTTCCTACGACGGCCACGCTGAGCTCGTCGCTGTCGACCATTGCGCCGCGGCAGTAAAGCAGAGGGGGAAATTTGGCAATTTCCAGCAGCAACTTTGGGTAATTTTTGTCGCTATAATTGATAAGGCCAATATCCGATTCCGACAGTTTTTCTTGTTCAACTTCCAGATCCAAACTATCGCGGTGCCGGACAAATATCGCCGCTAGCGGTTCTTCAATGCCGGCCGCAGTCAGTTCTTCCGGTCCGGCATGAAATGCCGTTTGCCAATTTTCAAAATAGCGGGAGAGCCTCACCAGCCTTGCGGGGCCAAATTGGGGTAGGAGGTTAAAGGTATGCATATATAAAGAGGCAGGGTAGTCCATATACGAAATGTTTAAAATGAGATTGGGTATTTACGGATTTTACTGTATTTTAGGCGGGTTTAAATCTTGACAAATAGGGGTAAAAGGAGTATTATAGTGTAAAAGTTTATTCAAAATAATAAGTGTCCGGCTGCTATTTTTTATTGTTTGTGCCCGGTGCCCTATTTGCAAGTCGCGAAAGCGCGTGTCATCCCTCCTATCACGCGTTCTTAGCACCAAGCAAAGGTTCTCAGGCGATTGTCTGGAGTCTTTCACTTGCAGGTAGGGTGACGGGCATAATTTTTTTGGGAAGACAAAAGCTACCGGTTTTTTCTTCCCAATTATTTTTGCCTTCGGCAAAAATCCTATTTTTTGGAGAAGATTTTCTCTCGACCGGAGTGAGTCCGGTCTCGGGAAATCCATATTAAACTAAAACGCCTTTGAGGCGTTTTAGTTTTCCAGAAACTTGGCGACTTCGGTTTTTACTCGGGGAAATATTTCAGCCTTAAGTTTTTTAATTTCTTCTTCGGTAAAGTTTTGCAGTACGAACGCGTCAGTGGGCAATTCTTCCCGCGAAGCGCGGGTTTCCACGCCAATGCGGACGCGGTGGAAATCCTGGGTGCCGAGCTCCTGAATAATGCTTTTAATTCCGTTGTGGCCGGCGGCCGATGAGCTTTCGGTTGTGCGGATGTCTCCGAAGGGCAGGTCTACGTCGTCGTGAATTACCAGCAAGTCTTTGGCTAAGTCCATTTTGTAAAAATTGCAGACGACTTTGAGGGCCTGGCCCGAGTCGTTCATATAGGTTTGGGGCTTGAGGAATAGGATTTTTTTGCTCCCCTCCAGCCAAGTCCAGACTTCTGACTTGAATTCTTTAGTGGACCGCGCGGTCATAAAACCGTCGCCATCGTTTAAAATGTAATCGATTGCCAAAAAACCCGCGT
Source organism: bacterium (assembly GCA_021789715.1). Taxonomy (GTDB): domain Bacteria; phylum Patescibacteriota; class Doudnabacteria; order UBA920; family UBA920; genus JAJYJE01. The sequence goes on from JAJYJE010000074.1 coordinate 4,439, forward strand.
TGTGGCGGGTAAGTTTATACTTATCTCCAGGATTGCCAAGTCCGATAATGAGTTTCATGTACAGATTATATCAAAAATTCATCTAAAGTTAAAATAAGGAGCCGGACGCGCTGTCGGTGTGCGCGTCCGGCCGGAAGAATTTCTACGAGGCGATACGGTAGCCTTCGACCGGCTGGGGATAGAAGTCAAAGCGTGTGGCTTCGATTGCTCTCCGGAGATCGGTTATCGGGCAGTTGCCGTTAATGAATGCGCGACCGCTGTGCTGCAGGCGTTCATAGATGAAGCGTTCCTGGCCGGGAACGGTCTTCATAGCACGCTCTTGGGCAAAACAGGTCAGCACTTCCGCCGCCCAGAGTTTTTGGGCGGGGCGATGGCTGCGAAGCTGGGCAAGAATTATGCCGCTTGCTGCGACTAAGTATATCAAGTCCCTGGCCACGATTTCCGGTTGCGGCAGGTCTCCGTTGAGGTCAACGCCGCACCCGCGGAGCATGTCTTCCCGCTGTGTGCTGTTGAATAAAAAGTAATGGATGTTGCTTGGCCGACGCAGGAAGAACAGGATGTCTTGCTTCCAGCATTTGGCAGGACGTTTGTAGTTGCGGTGCGTTTGGCGTTTGTCGCCAAAGCTGCGGTTTGAGAACTCTAAGTTCCTTCGCCTCATTGGTTCTCCTCCGGTTCAATGGTTTTACCAGGATGCCCGTCCTAGGGGGCGGGCGGAACATGTTAGTTCCGGTTTTATTGTACCTGAAAGCCAAAAATAATAAAAGTCAGCATAGCAAAAGGCATCCCTACGTTTCGCAGGGATGCCTTT
>JAJYJE010000075.1 GCA_021789715.1 bacterium
TTGGCGCGCGCTAATTAACCCGCCGGATCGCAACGGCTGGTTTACGACTTATGGCAACATCTTAAACCACTATGCGATCCTGGGACAAACTTTAGGCGTCGAGCAAATGTGCTTGGGAGGGGAATTAGTGGACATGACGCGCGACGACGTTAATTCCACCAACACCAGCCATTGGCTGGCTCTAATCGATAATGTGCGGAAGCTGTATAGCGGCAAATTGACCTACAACGCCCAGTGGGCGGATAGCGCTTCGTGGGGATGGCAGGATGAAAAGCGGGAGATTAAGTTTTGGCCGGAACTGGATTTTTTGAGCGCCACAGAATATACCGATCTTTCTTCCGTCCAGACCCCATCGGTTTCAGAAATGGAACAGGCGTGGGCAACCAAGTCCCAGGATATTGTAAATTTTGTCAGCGCGTACAATAAGCCATTCTTATTCAACGAAATTGGCTACCGCAGCGCCAACTATGCCGCTGTTAATCCCTGGGACTGGAACAATAAAAGCGGCGTCAACCAGGCCGGCCAAGCCAACGCTTACCAGGCATTTCTGGATTTTTGGAATAAATATCCTCAAATAGCCGGAGCGGACTTTTGGTATTGGCAGCCCGATCCCAATATTGACCCGACCGTTGATACCGGCTTTAGCAGCCAAAATAAAACCGCGCAGGCGGTGTTACGGCAGTGGTTTGGCGGCGCTTCGACGTCGACGCCTACCTCCACGCCCCCCACCCCGCCGCTGGATGTAAATTTTACCTCATCAGCCGCAATCGGCGCCGCAACCGCTGGCCAACCCCTGGCAATCACCAGCGAGGTTACCAACACAAGCGGCAATGCTGCCCAAAATATAATCGTAGACGAAGAAATTTATGACAACTCTGGACAGCGAGTTTTTCAGCAATATTTCGACGGGCAAAACTTTAGCGCGAATCAAGCTTTAAAGTATTCTGTAAATTGGACGCCTAAAACAGGCGATTATACTTTGAAGATCGGGGTATTTGGCGGTGGCTGGTCCAAATTATATGCATGGAATGACAGCGCCGCCTCATTCAATGTGGGTTCCGCAAAGCCGCCGCCCGTACCGTCGGCATTCACTGCCACCTCTCAAAACCAAAACTTGAGCCTGGGTCAAACCGCTACCATTTCCGCGACAATTACCAATAATGGTGGCGCGGCAGCCGGCCTGATTGCCGACGTGGAAGTCTATGACCACAATAATTCCAAAGTTTTTCAGCAGTTCTACTCCGGCATAAACATCAGCGCGGCAGCCGGCCAAACCTTTACTCCGCAATGGACTCCACTCCAAGCCGGATCCTACACAATCAAAATCGGCGTGTTTAGCGCTAATTGGATCCAAACTCTTTATTGGCAAAATGCGGCCGCAGCCCTCACCGTCGCTGCGGGTACTCCTCCGTCCGGATCCACCGCCCTTGTCTACATCAACGGCTATCCGACAGTTAACGGCAACTACATCGATTGCAATGGCAATATCGACAACGATCCGGCCCACCACACTACTAACCCGAGTGATACCGACCCGGCCCATCACGTGGGACAAAACTGCCCGGCGGGATCTTATGTGGCGACGCACTAAGACAACATTTGATATGCTATTCGAGCTTGCTGCCGATGAAGTTTTTATAGCCGTTCAAAAAATCTCCTATGGCCATTTCTTTTTTGCCTTCGGGCTGCAACGACCGGATTTTTAAAGTCGTCCCGCTGCCGCACACTACCGTGCCGCCATCAATAACGGTTCCGCAGGCTCCCGCGGTTCCGGAGAGTTTCGGAGATTCCGGATTGGCCACGCAGTCTAAAATCTTGAGTTTCTTCCCTTGGAACGTTGTCCAAATCCCGGGCCAGGGATAAAACGCACGGAACTGATTGTAGATTTCCGGGGCGGTTTTTTGCCAGTCAACCTTACCGTCCTGCTTGGTAATAATTCTGCTATAGCTGACCCTTGACTCATCTTGCGGCAGGGGAGTCACACGGCCAGCCTGATAATCAGATAAAGTGTCTGTCAACAAATCGGCGGAAATCCGCGCCAATCTGTCCGAGAGAGTAAAATAGTTGTCATCGGGTTCGATATCAACGATTTTTTGAGCCAACAGCGGGCCGGTATCCATATGCTCGTCGAGGATAAAAATTGAAGTGCCGGTCTGCCGCTCCCCGTTAAGCAAAGCGAACTGAATGGGAGACGGGCCGCGGTATTTCGGCAACGCGGAAAAATGAACATTCACGGTTTTTAGCGGCGGCATACTTATTACCTCCGCCGGCAGAATCTTGCCGTAGGCGACGACGACAAAAATATCGGCGTTTAAACCATCCAACCCGGCAGTAAAATCCTGATTGCCCCGAATCTTTTCCGGTTTAAGTGTTGTCAGCTTTAAATCCCGCGCCAAAGCCGACACCGGCGTCTCCGAGGGGGCCGATTGCGACCTGCCCGCGGGCGCGTCCGGATTGGTCACCACGGCTAATACTTGATGTTCTTTGTTCAATTTTTCCAGGATAGGCAGCGCCACATTGGCGGTGCCAAAAAAAACGATTTTCATAACTTTGCGAAATGCGAATCCGCCAACCACGTAAATTTATTTTACACGGCAAGCTGACTGGCTACGAACGTACGAAGTACCGTCTTTACATCTTGCCATGCTATCATTCTAACGCCTCAGCGGGATGGCGAAATGTTTGAAATTACAAAATATTTAAATGATATGCTTAGCCATACTTTGCAGACTCAATTCTTAAGAACTCTCCTAAGTATCTCCGCTTCAATCCGGCAGTCTTCTAAAGCATCGTGGCGGTTTTCCGATTTCAGGTCAAATTCTTTCATAAAATCATCCAAAGTAAAGCCTGTAAACTTTTTGTTATCGCGCAGCTTATCGCGTACGGCTAAATATGCAAAAAATACGCCCCAGAGGTTAAAGTAGTGGTAATCGAACCGGAACTTGCGGCGAATCTTCTTGTAAGCGGCGCGCAAAAAGTCCATATCCACCGGTCCGCCGTAATAAGCAAGTACCACGTCGCTGCCGAACAGCGTTTCAAAATCGGCGATGGCTTTTTTCAGGCCGGGCGCGTCTTTGACCTGCCGCCATGTAATACCGTTCACTTCCATAGACTCGCGGTTCCGTTTTGCCCAGCGTGCGGGACGGATATAAGTATCAAACGCTTCTTTTTCCTCAAGCGTCTTTTTATCTAGCAGTACGGCGGCTAGCTGGATGATTTCTTGTTTAGAAGCATCCAGGCCGGTTGTCTCTAAATCAATAAGTAAAATGTCTTTTTTGAAATTCATAAAAATATCATCCTAGTGCTCCGAATTCTTGCAATCCGCATGCTCCGAATACTGTCTGATTCGTGGCATATGGATTGTTGCCATTTGGGAAATTCGGATTATGTTATGCCTCGCGAATCATCTTCCGGAACACCTCAGCCTCGAGCCGCACCCGTTCCATGGCATCCCAAGGCTTTTTGGGTTTAAGCCGGAAATAATCGAGAAACGTATTCAAAGTAGGCATCTTTTTTAAGCCGTAATTAAGCATATAAACATAGCCGAGCGTCCATAACTCGATAATGTGAGGATCGTAATCAAACGGCACCGCCGCTTTGCGGAGCATCGTTTTCAAAAACAGCGGCTTGCTTGCGCTATGCGCGGCTAGCAGCAAATTGGTGCCAAACTTATTATGAAACTGCTTGGCCACATCGTAGACTTTTGGGCTTTTGCGCAAAACCTCCGGATCGATGCGCAATAGCTGCGCATGCTCGCTAATGACACTGTCCAAATAACTCACCCGAACATAAGAATTATAATTGGCTTTTTCGAGCAAGTTATCCTTGTCGAGCAACACAGCCGCAAGCTGAATAACGCTATCTTTGTCGACATCGGGACCGGTTGTCTGAACTTCGAATAACAGGAGGTCTTTTATAAACTTCATAGGTAGGATTCGCAAATATACAAATCTACAGCTGCAATTATTCGTATATTTGTCCGCCAGTGGCGGATGATTTGTATATTTGGAATTACTGCATCAGCTTCTTTTTCTTCCACTCCTTAACCAACTCTTCGCCCTGGGAATACTTCTTTATCAAGTCGATAATGAGCACGCCGTTGGTGTGGTCAATTTCGTGCTGGGCTACGCGGGACACCCAGCCGTCATCGGTAAAAACTACTTTTTCCCCTTGCATATTTTGGCCTTCTATTTTAACTTTTTTGGGACGCTTAACCTGGCCGTAAATTCCGGGGAGGGACAAGCAGCCTTCCTCCAGCTCGATTTTCTTTAGGCCCCTGGAGACAACGCGCGCGTTGTAGAGCGGGAATAGCGGCAAGCCGTTCTTTTCCAAATTAATAACAATCAACTTCACGCTTCGGCCGACTTGGGGCGCCGCCAAGCCGATACCGTCGGCTTGCCGCACCGTGTCGATCATATCGCGGGTCAGCTTCAGCATGTCCTTGGACAAAGGAAAACTTACCGGCTCGGTGGAGCGGCGTAAAACTTTGTCATCAGGAAATTTTTTGATGGGCAGGATCATTTACCTATAGCTGGCAAGCTGGCGCAGCGAAATCCGCATCTCCGCGGGCTAAACCCTTTTATTAAAGTCTGTATTATTCTTCTTGATTAAATATGCAAATAGCCGCCCCGGTGTTTTGACCGTTTTCGACTCCAACACCTCGCCGCATAACTTTCTTAAATACTGATGGTTATACAGTGTCGCCATTTTTAAATAGAACCCGAAATGTTTCTTGTCATTGAGCTTGTGGCATAATTCATCAGCCAGCAAATGGGCGGGGGAATGCAGGCGTATATCTTTCTTAGGCTTAGCCGCTGGCCGCGGTTTAACCAATTTTCCTATGGATTCCATACATGGATTATACACTAAACCCATAAAAAACGCTATCAAATAGGCTTAAAATGCAGTATAATACGTTCATGGAAAAAACTGATATTGCGGGACTCAAAATTGACGCGCTGACAAAAGCCGAACTGCTTGATCGGCTGGAGGACCGCATCCGCAATAACCAAAAAACTTTTCTCACCACGCCTTACTCGGAATTTTTGCACGCGGCCCTGCTGGATTCCACAACCATGCAGATGCTCAACCGGGCCGACATTGCCGTGCCGGACGGCATTGGTTTGTTTTGGGCGGCAAAGTTTCTTTCAATCCCGCTTACCGCAAAATCCTATTGGGGAAAAATTATCCAGGCCCATTGG
>JAJYJE010000076.1 GCA_021789715.1 bacterium
CTGGGTAAATGAGGATTGGTTGTATATGGCATGTACATATTTTACACCAGGTGATGCAAAGGTATTGAACCATTACGCGGCTTTGACATATTTGATGGATTATGGTAATATATCCGCAGCCTCCGCATTTTTTGAATTTTTTAATAATTTTAAATCTTTAAATTACAATACCATGGGAGTTCCCAAGAAGCACAAGACCCGCAGCGGCCGCGACCAGCGGCGCGGCCACTTGGCCCTGAAAAAAACTTCGTTTGCCGTTTGCAAGAATTGCGGCAGCCCTGCGCGGCCTCATATGCCGTGCATGAACTGCGGATATTACAAGGGCAGAAAAGTCGGTAAGTAATTTTCATTTAGCAATTTTCAATTTTCATTGCGAACATGCTATTGAAAATTAAAAATTGAAAATTGAAAATTTTATTTTATGGCCAATCGGCACCTATCGCGCACCATCGCCATGCAGTCCCTGTTTGAATGGGACTTTAAAGGCAGGCAGGAAGACGTGGCGGTTATTATCAAGAACAATATTGAGCAGTTCGGTCCGAGCCTGGGCGATACGGAATTTGTCCGGCAATTAGCCCAGGGGACAATCGAGCGCCTGGATGAAATAGATCAGGTCATCGTCAAAACCGCGCCGGAATGGCCAATTGACCAGATTGATGGCGTAGATCACGCCAATTTGCACCTGGGGATTTATGAGTTGATGTTTCTAAAAGACGTGCCGCCTAAGGTGGCGATAAATGAAGCGGTCGAGCTGGCTAAGACGTACGGCGGAGAGTCAAGCGGCAAGTTTTTAAACGGCGTGCTTGGCACGCTTTACAAACAAATGTTTCCGGAAGGGGAAGCCGAGGAAGCAAAAAAATGAAATAACTCTTTGGAGGAAGAGTGACAAGAGCACCGGGCGGTGCTCTTTTTATAATTTTTGGCGCTGGGCAGCCTGTTGCGCTAGCGCCCGCAGAGAAAGGGAGGATAAATGGCGTTTAAAAATTTTTGGAGAGGGTCTGTTTTGTCGGTTTTGATTTTCGCGTTGCCGGCGGCGGCCGACTGTGTTAACGCTAGCGATCAGGGCGTATTTATCAGCCAGGTCCAGATGGCCGGCAATAAGGCGTCGGATGATTTTGTTGAGTTGTTTAATCCTACGGCTAATCCGTTTAACCTTAACGGCTACCGCCTGGTGGCGAGGATGGCCACAAGTACGGCTGACATTTCCATTAAGTCGTGGACAGCGGACGCGTTGGTGCCCGCGTACGGTTATTTTTTATGGGCCAACTCGGGATTTGCCGGGATCGCGGCGGCGCCTGACGCGACTACGTCGGCCAGCATTACGGACAGCATGTTCGGCGTCGGCTTGGCACAAAAGAGCTCGGGTTTAATTATTGACGGGATCGCCTGGGGAAGCGATGCAAATAACGGCCTGCGGGTTGTATTGTCCAAGGTTCCCGATGCCGGCCAAAGTTTGCGGCGGGAGAATTTATTCAGCGCCACGTCGACTTTCGCAATGGCTGACGGCATGCCGCATAACAGCCAGTCAGCGGCCATTACGTCTCCGCAAACCCAGCAGGATTCAACCACTACCATCGATCAGGAGCAAGAAGCCGCTTCCGCTCCCGTAGGCGAGGCAACCGGTTCGAGTTATTCGTTGTTCATAAAAATTTCCGAGATTGTTGCCAATCCGGCGGGGGAAGATGACGGCCACGAAGCGGTGGAGCTGCAAAATACCGGTCCGGAAGCGGTTAATATTGGCGGCTGGTCGCTGGTAGACAGCAGCGACAAGAGTACGCCTTATATTTTAACCGATGCCACTATGAGTCCGGACAGCTTTTTGGCGATTACTATCCCATCCGGTTATTTTTCCTTAAATAACAGCGGCGGCGATATCGTGAATTTGTATTACCCCGACCATACGCTGGCCGATTCCGCGGTTTACAGCGGAAGCGCGACCGAAGGTTACGGCTACCAGAATGTCAACGGCGTGTGGATGTGGGGTCCGGCTACGCTTGGAACGGCCAACGCCGCGCCGCCGCCTTCCGGCGGCAGTTCAGGCAGTTCTTTCAGTTCGGCGCCTCCCGCTAAGATTGCTACGGTAGCGTCTTATAATGCGATTCCTTTGTCAATTTCCGAATTTTTGCCCAATCCGCTTGGGGACGATGCCGGCAAAGAATGGGTAGAGTTGTACAACGCAGGCGATTCGCCAGTTAATTTGAACGGCTGGATTTTGGATGACGGCGCGGGTTCAAGCAGCCCGGGGACCACGGCCTATGCCATAGGCAGCGGCCAATCGGTTCCGGCAAAAGGCTATGCCGCGGTAATATTGCCTGCGGGAAAATTCAGCCTAAGCAATACTCGCGGCGGCGCGCGCCTGTTCCGGCCCGATAAAGGCTTGGCGCAAGTTGTGGCTTACAGCGAGCCGCCCGAAGGGCAGAGCTATGCCGCGGATACGAGCGGCCAATGGTCTTATACGGTACCGACGCCCGGCGCTGTTAATGAGTTTGGCGTGCCGTTTGCCGAAGTGTTTATCAGTCAATTGCTGCCTAATCCGGGCCAGGCTGATGATCAGTACGTGAAGCTGTATAACGCGAGCAGCGGGCCAATAAACTTGAAAGATTTTCGCCTGCTTGTAGGAACTAAGGAGAAAACTTTCGATGACGCCACCATAGCGCCGCAGTCGTACTACGAGATATATGAGGACGATTTGCCTGCCAAGTTGCGCAAAAGCGGCCATACCGTAAAACTTCTTGACCAATGGGGCAGGGAGCTGAGCGGCGTTATGTATGGCGCCGCCGCCGCCGGAGAAGCCTATGCTTGGGATGGCCAGGGGTATGGCTGGACGGGAAGCTCGACCGCGGGGCAGCTGAACGGTTTGGTATTGGCGGCAAGTACTGTTGCCGAATCCGCTTCCGCGGCCTTAAAAGCTGCTCCTCCCGCCTTGCCGTCTTCCAATTCAAGCCAAATATCGGCCATGGTAAGGAAGGATCGGGATTTGGAGGCCAAGGTTGCGGTCCTGACTCAGGAACTGGAAGCGCTTAAGAGCAAGGCGGCATTGCCGGTTGGCGGAGTATCCGACGAGGCCAGCGCTGTTTTATCCGCGGTACCACCGGACGCATGGACCGCAGAGAACAATCAAGCCAGTTGGATCTCCTCGCTCGCCCTGGTTTTTTCCGCATTGGCGCTGCTGGTGATTTTAATAAAAACTTTTTTCTTTTCCGGAGTGAAAACAGACTGATTCCAGCAAGAATTTCCGCAGACTGCCGTCTAATTAAAATAGAAGGCTCGAAAATATGCAGTTTTCCACTGGCCCTGCTTTAATTTTTGTGTAAAAATTATGGGGAGCAAGCCGGCCTATGTTTAATTTAGGGATTTTAAGTTAGAGGCTTTAAAATCCCCAAAAATTTAACCGGGCTGGCCAAGGTGGAGAAAAGGTCTTATAATAGAGACACTTATATATTTTACCCGCCGTTGAGAGCAGCTCGCCTGCCGATTGCAGATAGGCGGGTGCGGGTGAACAGCAATTATTAATTTGCCGAAAGGAATTCTATGAACAAACTGCAGCTTACCGAGCAATTGGCCGCTAAACTGGGGATTACCCACAGTGAAGCCGAACGGTTTTTGAATACCTTAATTACTATGATCTACGAGCAGCTGCGCACCGGCGACAAGGTTAATATTTCCGGCTTTGGCCAGTTTAGCGTGTCGCACCGTGCCTCCAGAATCGGCGTCAACCCGAGAAACCCGAGCCAGAAAATCACCATCCCCGAACTTAACACGCCGAAGTTCAAAGCCGGCGAGGCGTTTAAGGCCGCGGTTAAACTACGCTAACGGATTAACGCGGATATTGCAGACGAATTACCACAAATCGCGAAGAGAAAAAGCCCCCCGCGGGGCTTTTCTTTTTTGGCAATTTTTGATAGGATAAATCAGTTAAATTGATATGTGCGGGTATCGTATAATGGTAGTACTCTAGCCTTCCAAGCTGGAGGCAGGGGTTCGATTCCCCTTACCCGCTCCAATCAGAACTTAAAGCCCTTTGACGCACCCTGTCAAAGGGTTTTCTGTAAGTAAACTGCGGTGTTTGGTCAGTTAGCGGCGAGTTCGATAGTAAGAAGTGTAGTAGTTCGCTTTTCTCATCGGGTTTCGCATTTTTATACAGTTCTGCCGCTCTTTTTGCGAGTTCTAAAGTTTTTACGCCAAATTGGTAATAATCAATGTCAGCATGAGTGTATTTGCTAATCTGCGTGTCCAAGTCTTTAATTTTCGTGGAATACTCGGCAAACTTTTGGTTATAAAATTCCTCGGTGATGTTCCTGTCCAGCCTGTCCTCATATAAAACGCTCAAACGATTTTGCAGCTTGGCTTTTTCCGCTTCCATTTTTACCCGTGTTCTGTCTACCGTGGCACGCTTGAGATATAAAGATTGCTTCAAACCCTCGGCCACGTATTCCACTGTGTCCTGCTGCATAGTGCCTAAAACGTCCAGCGAATTAACAATATGCTCATCCAACAGTGCTTCATTGACAGCCTTTTGTGAGCAGTGGCCGCCGAATTTCGTGCAATGATAATAAACATACTCTTTGCCGGATTTTTTAATTTTCTTTTCCGCCGTAACCGTGCGGCCACATTCGCCGCAAATCAGTAAACCCTTAAAAGCAAACTCCATTGTGCCGTATTTCGGCTTTGGCTCATTTTTCTCTTTGGTCTGATTAAGTAGCTCTTGCACCTTGTCCCATAAGTCTTTGCCTATCAGTGGCATGTGCGTGCCTTTGTAAAGTTTATCATTCCAGTAAAATTCGCCGTAGTAAAACGGATTGCGCAGTGTCCTATGCGCTGTGCTTTTGGTCATTCGGGTAAGTCTTGTGTGCTTGGGCATTAAATCAAACCGCAAAAGGCCATCGTCCTTAACCCGCTGTATAAGACTGTCCAGGGAATAAAGGCCGGTAGCATAATACTCAAACATTTTTATCGGCAAATCCTTGTTCAGTTCGTCCACTACCGGCACAATTTTATCGCC
>JAJYJE010000077.1 GCA_021789715.1 bacterium
GGAACGAGGATGATAATTCCGGAGGAGAGGAGGGAGAATCCACAAATGCCGGATAACCCCCTTTCTGCCACTGATCATTTTTGGCGATTGGCTGTATTTTGCCACAATGGCAAATACAACCAATCGCCGCGGGTTTCATTTGTGGGTATGAAATATTTTAAGGCTCAATTCGCAGAGTTTATTGCTGCCGATGGCTTAAAGCTGCCCGGCATTTTGTTTGAGCCGCGCAAAAAGACTAAAAAGGTTTTAATCTACTTGCATGGCAACGGCAGTTCGTCGGTGTTTTATTCCATGGCTAAACTATCAGAGCAGGCCAAAGCAATCAACAAGGCGGGGGTGAGTTATTTTGCGTTTAATAACCGCGGCGCGTACCAGTACCACAAAGTGCGCCGGATACGTCGTGGCAAGGAAGATAAGGTTATGGGCGGTACGGCCTACGAACTTATCAAAGACTGCATAAAAGATATAGATGGTGCAATAAAATTTTTAGAGACCCAGGGTTATTCGGAATTTTATCTTATCGGTTTTTCCACCGGTGCCAATAAAATTTGCGTTTATAATTACTATCGCCCCAACAACAAAGTCCGGGGTTATATTTTGGCTTGCGGCGGCGATGACGTGGGGATTTATTACAAAATGTTAGGGCCGAAAAAATTTAAAATGCTGCTGTCAAAGTCAAAACGAAGGGTTAAGCAGCATCGCGGCCTGGAATTGGCGGGTGATGATTTGCCCGGCCTAGTCTATTCCTACCGGGGACTCTACGATATCATGTATCCGGACGGGAACTATAATGTCTTTCCTTATTTGGAATATTTTAAAAAGTTAAAATTATCCAAGAAGCCGTTGTTCCGCCATTTTGCTTCCATTCGCAAGCCGGCCCTGGTAGTCTACGGCGACCGGGATGAATATTCTTATCGTCCGATCGCAAAAGTAATTAACGTACTTAAAGATCATTGCGCCGCGCCGGAAAGATTCCAGTACCAAATTATCAGCGGCGCTGACCATGGGTTTACCGGCAAAGAGCGGGAAATGAATCTTGTCCTCGCTAATTGGCTGAAATCATTTTAACCAACGTACTGAGATTCGAAAACTTTTATGGCTACAACCAAGTTTCTTATTCCCGACATGCACTGCGCTTCCTGCGCCGTGCGGAACGAAAACTCGCTCAAGAAACTGCCTGGTGTCAAAAGCGCCTCGGTCAATTATGCCATGCGCAGCGCTACTGTGGAATTTGACGAGACGCACGTCGGCGAACATGATCTTTACCGTGCCGTCGAAAGCAATGGTTACCATGTCCGGGCGCATGCAGGTTATGGGACGGAAGCGGGCGGCCATGACCACGGTGGCACGGCGGACCAGGCGGAGGTGCCAGCGGCACGGATTAAGGCTATTGTGTCGCTGGGTTTTGCTATACCGACGTTGTTTTTGGCCATGTTTAAGATAAGTTTGCCGTGGCAGATCGGGGCGTTTAATGCCAGTGTCTGGTTGCAGGCCGCCTTGAGCTTTATGACGGTATTCGCGGTGGGTAAAGAATTCCACGTTACGGCCTTAAAGCTGTTGCGCCATTTTGCGGCCAACATGGATACGCTTATTTCTCTAGGTACGGTGTCCGCTATTGCTTACAGTATTTGGGCGATGCTGGCTGGCAAATCGGAGTTTTACTTTGAAACCGGTGCCATCATTACAGCTTTTATTTTACTCGGCCGCTACCTGGAAGCCAAAAGCCGCGGCCAGGCCAGCCAGGCAGTTGCTAAACTTATGCAGCTTGGCGCCAAGTCGGCGCATGTGGTTAAAGAAGGTCATATGACGGATGTCCCAATCGAACAGGTGCGTGTTGGCGATGTTTTGGCTATTAAGCCGGGGGAAAAGTTTCCTGTTGACGGCAAAGTCATTAAAGGCCAGACCGAAGTCGACGAATCGATGCTCACGGGCGAAAGCATGCCGGTCAGCAAAAGCGGCGGCGACCAGGTTTTTGGAGCGACTATAAATGGCCATGGTTTTGTCCATATGCAGGCGCTGAAAGTGGGGAAAGATACCGTCCTGTCTCAAATCGTGAGGATGGTCGAAGATGCCCAGGTGAAAAAAGCTCCCATTCAGAAACTGGCCGACCGGATAGCGGGCATTTTTGTGCCGATTGTCATCGCATTGGCTTTGGCCACTTTGGGCGGGTGGCTATTGGCGACCCATGATTTTGCCCGCGCACTGATTGCCGCCGTCGCTGTCTTGGTAATAGCTTGCCCGTGCGCGCTGGGGCTGGCTACGCCGGTGGCAATTCTGGTCGGTACCGGGGAAGGTGCCAAAAAGGGCATCCTGATCAAGAATGGCGAATCTTTGGAGAAAGCCAAACAGATCGACGTCGTGCTGTTCGATAAAACCGGCACGCTGACCAATGGCAAGCCGGAAGTTACCGATATTATTCCGCTGGAGGGGAGAACGCACCGTGAAATTCTCATGATCGCGGCTTCGCTCGAAGTCGGTTCCGAACATTCCCTGGCCGAGAGCGTGGTGGGTTTCGCCAAAAGCGAAAAATTGTCTCTGCCCGGAGTGGAGAATTTCCACGCGCTGCCCGGGCGCGGCGTGGAAGGGGTGGTCGACGGAAAACGGGTCACCCTGGGCAACCGCCGGCTGATGCAGCAGAATAAAATCGACCTGGCGGCAGTTGAGTCTCAAATTGTCGCGTTGGAAAACCAGGGCAAGACCGTAATGATGCTGGGGCTTAACGGCAAAGCCGGCGGGCTGATTGCCGTAGCTGACGTGCTAAAGCCGGATGCCGCGGCCGCAATCGGCGCGCTCAAGGCTTTAGGAATCCGCAGCGTTATGATCAGCGGCGACAATGAGCGCACGGCTCAGGCGGTGGCCAAACGGGCCGGCGTTGCCGCGGTCCTGGCGGAAGTCCTGCCCCAGGACAAAGCCGCCGAAGTCAAGAAGCTCCAGGCACTTGGGCAGAGGGTCGCGTTTGTCGGCGACGGCATTAATGACGCGCCGGCGCTGGTCCAGGCCGATTTGGGGATAGCCATCGGCACCGGCACGGACATTGCCATTGAGTCGGGAGATCTGGTGCTGGTGAAAGGCAGTCCGCTTAAAGTGGTCCAGGCCCTGCAGCTGTCCCAACAGACCTTTAAAATTATCAAACAAAATTTGTTCTGGGCGTTCTTTTATAATGCAGTAGCTGTCCCCCTGGCCGCGTTTGGTTTTTTAAACCCGATGATTGCCGGCGCGGCCATGGCTCTTTCGAGCTTTAGCGTGGTGGGAAACAGCCTGCGTATTAAAGGCAAGGTTTAAGGGCAAGCCGCATAATCAAGGTAAAGAACAGCCATAGCTGAAACATTTTACGCCTAAAGCTCGTTATAATAGTATAGGCAGGGTTTCCTTATGGAGAAACCAACACCAACTATTAAAGGCATATTCGTTAGAAGCCACTTGCGCGGCCTGAAAAAGGCAAAAGGCAAGGCTGGTTTGGATGAGCTCGCCCGGCGGTACGGCAAACCGTTGGTTTTCAAGAGTTTGGCCAATATCCCCGTCGCGGAAGAAATCAGGATTATCGACTTGATCATCGATATTTTATATGGGGGTATGCCTGCGCAAAAACGCGCTTTTGAAGCCGGCCGCCTGCATTTTCGAAATTTTTTAGGAACCGCGCCGGCCAAGCTGCTGTATGCCGAATCTAAATTAAGTATTAAAGCGGTATTTTTGCGCGCCCGCTTAGTCGCCTCCTATGTTTTTAAGGGCATGAAATTTGACGCGGAAGACATGGGCAGGCAGACGGTTAAAATTTCTGTCCGCGATTGTGCCTATCCTCTGGAGCACTTTCAGGGATTTTTTCAGGAATGGCTGGCGGTTCTGGGATTCGTCGGCAGTGTAGGAGCCGAAGCGGCAGAAGGCGGAGTGTTTGAGTACCTTGTTGAGTGGCATCAGCCATAGGTACCGCAGCGGGGGTTATTAGGGAAATTCGGGGAAACGGTGTATACTAAAGCAGGCCGGGGTTTTTTTATTCTCCGGTCTGTTACAAACTAATGCACTAAAATTTATGCAAAAGGGAAGCGCTCTTCGTACGGCTTTTCGGCAGTGGTTGCCGCTGGCTGCCATAATTGTAGTTTTAGCAGGCACTTTTTATGTCGCCGTCCAGCAAAATTATCGGATGTCAGCCAATGATCCCCAAATTCAAATCGCGGAAGATATTGCCGCGGCCATAACCCAGGGAACCGCGGCTCCTGATGCCATAGTTCCGCCTACCCCGTCCGCTGAGATGTCGCCAAGTTTGGCGACGTTTGTCGCTATCTACTCCGCGACGGGCACGCCGATCGGCTCGTCGGTTTCCCTTAACGGCAAGTTGCCCACACTGCCCGACGGCGTTTTTGCTTACGTTAAGCAGCACGGTGAAGACAGGTTCACCTGGCAGCCGCAGCCCGGGGTGAGAATCGCGGCGGTGGTTACCCAATTTACCGGCCAGTCTTCGGGGTTTGTTTTGGCCGGACGATCGATCAAAGAAATTGAAATTCGCGAGCGGCAATTGGGCTATTGGGTTGCCGGAGGCGGTGTGATGGCGTTGGTTCTGTCCCTCCTGATTCTCTACTTCCTGGCCCGGCCGGTTAGGCCCGAAACGGAAGCCGGCATGCCGGCCGCCGAGCATCATCCGGAGCACCACCATGGCCACGAACACCGCTCCTAAGTACCGACCCGATAAAATTCCGCCCTTTCGGGCGGAATTTTACATTACCGCAAAGTTCGATAATTTTTACCAGCCGGACCGCCGTCATAGTTGCTGGGCCGCGGGGGCCTTGCCAGAAGGGCCAGATTCCTGTATACTGCCGGTATCATCTTAGTTCAGCCCGCTTTAAAATGGCGGGGTAAAAGTGTTAGGCTTCTTTAAAGAGCGTATCTTTAAGTGGTGTCTAATATGTGAGCTGTTTTAAATTTTTAAGTCTAAGAGTGTAAGGTGAGCTCTTTAAAGAAGGCCAAACAACAATGGCAAAAAAATTGTTTGTCGGCGGTA
>JAJYJE010000078.1 GCA_021789715.1 bacterium
ATCAACCCTGCTGAAGGTGGCGATACCTTAAAGGATATTTCAGGCAATCCTGAGTGATTCGGTGTATTCCCCTACGATTTTTTTTGTTTCCGCCAAATCTTTGGCTGCCATCAGCTTGGCGCGCAATTCGTGGCTGCCGGGAAAGCCCGAACAGTAGGCTTTAAAATGCTTGCGCATAATGGCAAAAGATTTTACCTTGCCCAAGGTTTGGTCAAAAAGTTCGGCATGCTCGAGCATAACGCGCAGGCGTTCTTTTACGTCCGGTTCGAATCCGTCTGTTCTAAAAAACCAAGGGTGGCCGAATGTGCCCCGCGCGATCATCACGCCGTCGCAGCCGGTCTCGGCCGCGCGGGCCAGACCTTCCTCGCGCGATTTAATGTCGCCGTTGCCCACGATGGTCGTCGGCACCCGCATTTCATCGCGGATCCGCACCAATTCTTTAATCTTGTCCCAATGCGCCGGCACTTTGGACATTTCCTGTTTGGTCCGCGCGTGCATGGAAAGATTCGCGATATCCATCGCAAGCAAACTTTTGGCCCAGCCTGCCATCTCGTCTGTGTTGGTATAGCCGAGGCGCGTTTTAACCGACACGGGCATGCGCCGGCCGGCGGACTCCCCGCCTTTTTTTGTGGCGGCAATGATTTCCTGAGCCAATGTAGGATTGCGGATAAGCGCGGCGCAGGCGCCAATGCCGATTTCTTTGGACTGCGGGCAGCCCATATTAATGTCGATGCCGTCGTAGCCCATATCGGCGATTATTTTGGCGGCTTCCTCAAACTTGGCCGGATTATTGCCCCAGATCTGCGCCACCATGGGCCGCTGGGCTTGGCTGAATTTAAGATCAATCTCCAGCTTCTTGCGCCCCTCCGGATGCGTCAGCCCGTCCACGTTAATGAATTCCGTGAACATAACAAAAGAGTTATGGGTTGCGGGTTGCGGGTTATGAGCCGGATTGCTGTACCTGGCGAACATTTCCCGAAACGCAAAATCAGTAACCTCTTCCATAGGAGCGAGGCAGAATATCGGTTTTTTTAATTGTTGCCAAAAATCTACAAGCATAAATTCTAAACGTAGCTGTCGCCCCGAAAAACGAAGTGACGAGGGATCTTTAACAGTCTAAACTATAAACCGCCCCGTGAAAAGGGCGGTTTATAAGACTCGACGGAATCTTGCGCTATCAGGGATGGGTCCGGAATATTTTTCGCGCCTACGATACTAATCGGGGCAAAAAAACGGAACGACTTTAAAATGACAACACTGTATTATTTCAAAGTCGCTTTGCCGCCGGCTTCTTCGATCTTCTTCTTCATAGCTTCGGCATCGGCCTTGGCTACGTTTTCCTTGACGATCTTCGGAGCGCCGTCAACGATGTCTTTGGCTTCCTTAAGGCCCAAACCGGTAACTTCGCGGACCACCTTAATCACGTTGATCTTGTTGGCGCCGGCTTCGGTCAGCTCAACGTTGAATTCGGTCTTCTCTTCCGCGGCGGCACCGCCGGCAGCCGGACCGGCCATCATAACCGGGGCGGCAGCGGAAACGCCGAGCTCGCTTTCCAAAACTTTGACCAATTCGGACAACTCCATAACGGAGAGGCCCTTTACTTGCTCCACGAGAGCCTTAAACTTCTCGGGAACGGCAACTTTTGCTTCGTCTGACATCTTTACTGTACCTTTGACATGTGACATTTGACATTTAACCGCTTGGTAATGCCAATTGTCAAATGTTAATTGTTAAATGTTTTCTACGCTGCGGCAGGTGCAACCTCAGAGGCAGCAGCTGGCGCCGGGATCTCTGATGCGGCGGCAGCCGGCGCACCTTCGCCCTTCTTTTTGGCGTAAGCGTCAATAAGGCGGGCAAACGCGGCAGCCGGGCCGTTAAATACGGACAGCAATTGCGCCCGAAGCTGGTCTTTGCCGGGCAAATCGCCCAAAGCTTCAATTTGCGCTTTTGGCATCAGCTTGCCTTCAACAATACCTTCAAGCATGCTGATGGTTTTGACGTCCTTGGCCACGCTCTTGATAATGCGCGCCGGAGCGACTTCGTCATCTTTAGAGATAGCCAAAATCGCCGGAGTCTTGTAGTCAACCGTAGCGTCAAGGCCGATGGCCTTAAGCGCTTTATTGACCAGGGTGATCTTGTAAACTTTGGAAAAAACGTTTTCCTTGCGCAGGGCGTTGCGGAATTTGTCCAGATCCTTAACGGTCGTGCCGCGGTAATCACTGAATACAATCCCCTTGGCGCCTTTAAGCTTATCGGTCAGTTCTTCCAGATCTTTGGCTTTCTGATCTTTCTTTTTTGCCATAAGATTATTAGTAGTTGGTATTTGGCAGTTAGTATTTGGTAGCGACTAACATCGACCTGATAGTCCGTAAATATCCGATTGACAAAATAAATACTCGGTTGCCCGAGCATGGTAATTTGGAGATTTTAGATTTACGGTTATCGGATTTCACTGGAAATCTTTACACCGCTCAATCTTTAAATCTTTCAATTATCTTCCTCGGTGGGCCATCATCGCAAAGATGATAATTAACCCGCCTCCTCGGCGGGGCCAACTGTCTTGGGATATTTTCCGCCAGAGGCGGACCCGCCTAAACATAAAGCTTTTGGCGGTAACTTCCGCTATTATACCAAACCTTCCCAAATCCGTCAAATGCAAATTTTTGACAATTAAGCAGTGCCTATTGTAATTTATATTATCCGAACAATTGGAAAGGAGCCGAAAATGGCAAAATCCACAAAAGCCTTGTGGAAAAGAGTTTTGATAGTACCCATACTGCTAACGGCAGTATTCGTGCTTTTCTGCGGCAATCTACTACTGGACCCGAACTTCACCGTGGAAAAACTTGCCGCTCGCACCCTGGTCCTGAGCTTATGCCTGAGCCTTTTAGCCAATATTCTCTCACTAACGTACCGGACGAGAGAAGACGGCACTAAAACGAGGTATTTCCGGTATCTTTGGAAAATGACCGGCTACTGGTCCGCTATTCCCGCCATACCGGCAGCAATCTGGCTGATTGCTGACTACATTACCGGATCAAACGTCATGATCACCGTTTTGGTAATGGCGACCGCTTCTGTAATCCTTAGCGTTCTCCTGGGCATGATTACCTCTGGGCTCTTTATGCGCTTCCGCGTGTCTGCGGAGGATTACGAAAGGGAACGGTCGCGAGAGTGCAGGGAGATGAAGCGCCATATTGCGAAATAGCTATGCCGCAAGGGTAGTCGAGAACGCCAAGGCAGCGCGCCGGACTACGCGTCCGGCCGCTGCCTGTTTTTTTACGCCATACTTTAATAGCTACCCGCGCGCAATCAGCGTCCCAATACAAACTTCGGAACATAATAAACCATGGCCAAAGCCTCGCGGACGTAATAATAGACCATCTGCCCCGGCGGGTAGTACGAAGAAGTATCAGGCGAACTCCAGTAAACGGGGCCAAAGCCGGCCGCTTTGGCCATAGTGACGGCGCGCGCCATATGGAACGTATCGCTGACCACAATCACGCTGCGGGCCTTGGGCAGCAGCATTTTGGAATTTTCAATATTGTCGTAGGTGGAATGGGAATGCGCTTCCAAAATCAAATTCGGCGTGGTGGAACTGTGCGCCACAATAACCCGCCGCATATATTCGGCTTCGGAAATAGATTTGGGGTAATCCACTCCCCCGCTTAGCACCATTAGCGGGGCATCACCCGCTTGATACAAACGCAAGCCCTCCAGGCTGCGGTTATAGAGCGCCGGCGTGTTTATGGCCGCGCCGAGGATAATAATCGCGTCAGCCTTGCCCACCGGGCGGTGATACTGGGCAAACGCCGTAACAAAGGCCAGCGAAGCGACAAGCACAACCGCCACGGCAGTAATCAACCCCTGAATGATTCTTAAAACTTTGCGCATATCGTTATTTTAGCACATCCGGAGCCGACGGAAGCCTTTATGTACCCAAACTATTGTTTGAATCGTATATAGATAGCACAACCCCCTCCATAACAGCCGCGGAACGTGCGTTTTAGAAAAAAAAGTTGTATAATAACAGCGAGATTACTACCAAGTTACGATACAAAATCCCACAATTAACATAAAGCTTATGAAAAACTTCCTTCGCCTCGCTTTGGCCGGAATTTTTGCAGTGTCGACTCTGCTGGTTGCCGCTCCGGCCTTTGCCGGCACGCCAGTTTTGTCGTTAACGCCCAGCGCCGCCAGCTACGCCTTAACTGTAAGCAATGCCGACGCCAATGCGGCCATAACCCTGTATATGAGCCAGGGCTCTTCCACCTGGTCGCATATTTACAACTGGGGACAAACCGACGGCAACGGGCATTTTAGCCTTACCCAAGGCCTGCCGTTCGATGGCAGCGGCAATCCTTTACAGCTTTACGTTACCGTGGACGGCTTGCAATCCGGCACGGTCCAGGTAACATCTGCCGCCAACGGCGCCTGTACGAATGGCAACAATTGCGGCAGTGGCACGCTTAGCTTAAGCCAGACCGCCGTCGCCTTAAATACCAACCAAACTAACGTTATTACCGCTTACCCCGCCAGCGGCACGGTTTATCTTTCCAACAACAACAACACCGCGGCCGTCGGCGTGGCAATTAACGGCAACCAGATTACCATAAGCGGCCTGGCCACAGGCGCGGCTAGCGTGACAATTTGCGCGAACTCCGGCAGCCAATGCGGCACAATAACGGTTTCGGTCAACGGCGCAAGCGCCCTGGGCGTCACCTTTAGTAACAGCAGCCCGACCATTTTAACGGGCCAGTCTTTAAGCGTAAACGTGTACGGCAGCTCGGGCAATACCAACGGTTTTTACATTTCCAGCAATTCCAACAGCAACGTGGTAAACGCGACGCTGAACGGCAG
>JAJYJE010000079.1:0-4437 GCA_021789715.1 bacterium
GGTAAAGCAGCCAGCGCGCCAGCCATAAATGGTCGGCAGCCTGGAGCGGCGGCAGCGTGCCAATTTGGAATTCCCATTGCGCCGGCATCACCTCGGCGTTTATGCCGGTAATGCCGATGCCGGCGGCCAGACAGGCTTTCATGTGAGCTTCCACGAGCGGCCGGCCGTGCACTTCATCATATCCTACGCCGCAGTAATAGCGGCCCTGCGGATGCGGGAAGCCGTCTTTAGGCCAGCCAAGCGGCCAATCTTTGTGGTACAGCGTGTATTCCTGCTCGATGCCGAACAGGGGGTCGTGCTCCTTAAAGCGCGCCGCCGTTTTTTCCAGCACGTGGCGGGTGTTGGTGGTATGCGGCGAGCCGTCGGCATTCATGACTTCGCACATTACCAAAATGTGCGGGTCGCCGTTTATCGGATCGGCCACGTATGCCGCCGGCTTGAGCATGCAATCGCTAAAATGCCCTTCGGCCTGTTCGGTCGAAGATCCATCAAAGCCCCAGTAGGGTATGTCTTCCAGCCGGTCAACCGGCGAAATAATTTTGGTTTTGGAGCGCAGCTTGGCGGTAGGTTTGCGCCCGTCGAGCCAAATATACTCGGCCATGATTTTTCTTGCCATATGCGTTTTGCTTTCTTTCCCTACTAGATACTAAATAGTGCTAAAGTACCGCATTGGAATTTAGTATTTTTTGTACTCTTTCGTATTTAGTAGAAATTTTATTTATAAATAAAATAAACACCTTTAGGCAGTTTGTTCCCGGGGAGCAAATAGGGTGTTTTTTTTGAGCTTATGCTTTTATAAAAAAAGTATAGCGGAATCGGTTAGGATGGGCAAATAGGAAAAATCTTTACGAATATCAAGGTTTGGCGGAATCGCGCGGGGGTTATCCACAAAGCGACTCCGCATAATTATTAGGCACTGGTGCCAATAATTAAGGCCGCCGGTAAAAAGTTTGGATGCTGGCTGTAAGGCTGCATCGCGCACTTTTACCGGCGGCGGCATGGATGGTCATTCGGTCTCGGCGGTAAGCTCGTTAATGAGCTCGTCAGGAGGATAAAAAATCGGTTTTGTCCCCGGTCCGCCGAAACAAGCCGTGAATTCTTCATCGGAGATGCCCGGAAGATCCTTTCCGGTTTGCGCCGGAATAATGACTTCGTTGATCTTCTGGCACCTTGGCTCATTCGGGTGTTTTTGCTGCTTCCTCCTTTTTCTTCCCATGCACATTCTCCTAGTCGCCTCTGTGGTTAGCGGCGTCTTTTCTTTCCCGCCGGGTCGGTTTTGCCGGCTTGGATCCTTCATCTTCGTGCTGGAGTGGTTCAGCCTGCGGCATTCGTCCTTGGTCCGGGTGCATATCGAGGTACGCATCCGGCTCGTCGTGAAAACTCTGTGCGCCCATGGGCGTAGTTTAACGCAGGAGTCGAAATTAATCAATATGGTTTTTTGGCTCCTTTTGTGATATAATTTGTCCGTAATCTCCCCATTTTTCAATCATTAAACTGTTCAATTCATTATGGATACTCCAAAAAAACTCTACCGCAGCCGAACGGACAAACTGATTGCGGGGGTGTGCGGCGGCCTGGGCGATTATTTTAACTTGGATCCGCTGTTGTTCCGCGTACTCTTTTTGATTTTGCTGGCGGCCGGCGGCAGCGGCTTTTGGCTGTACATTATTTTGGCTATTTTAATTCCGCCGCAGCCTTTGCCCGGGCAAACGGAAGCGCCATATAACCCCCGCGAACACATTCACGAAGTCGCGGCCGAATTTAAAGACAGTGCGCACAAGTGGGCGGGGGAGGTCCGCCAAGACCGCCGCGCGCATTCCGGCCACGGCCGGATGTGGATCGGGCTGATTATTGTGGCCGTCGGCATCGTTGCCTTGGTTAATCAGCTGTTTCCGCTGCCCTGGGTGCGCTGGGAATTTTTGTGGCCGGTGCTGGTTATAATTGTCGGCGTGGCGATTGTTTCCAGGGCAAGCCAGAGGTAGCGCAGTACTCAATGGAAAATGTTGGCATTAATAAACTCCTCGCTCCTAGGGGTTTATTAATTTTGGCGGTAAGGCCGCGTACTGCCAGCCGGTTCACATCTGAGATAAATCAGCGGACATCGAAATGCGTCAGTTTTTTGAATTCTTTAAAGCGCCGGGCAACATCGGCCGCTGAGATTTCCTGCAGCCTTTTTGTACCGAATTTTTCCACGCAGAAGCTGGCCAATGCCGAACCGGCTACGCAAGCGCGCTTGAAATTTTCCCAGGAATAATCCCGGGTTTTGGCTAAATACCCCATAAACCCGCCGGCAAAACTGTCGCCGGCGCCCGTGGGATCAACCACGTCTTCCAGCGGAAAACCGGGAAGATGGAAGATCTGAATTCCTCCTCGTCCCTTCCGACTCGAACCGACCGAGCCGGGACGGGTCTTTTGAAGAGAGAGGGAACGGCGAAACATCAGTAAACCGCATTCGCCGCGCTTGATAACAAGCGTGCGGTTTTTTTTCATCAGCCCAAGAATGTTGTTTGCCGCCTTAAGCAGGTTGCGCTCTTTAGTTAATTCCCTGGCCTCGCTATCGTTGATGATTAGCACATCAACCAACCGCAAAATTTTTGCCAGGTCCGAAGCCGCGTGCTCGATCCAATAATTCATGGTATCGAGGCCGACCAATTTTGGCGTTTCCATTTGCCGCAAAATGTCCAGCTGTAATTTGGGATTGATGTTCCCCAGAAAGATATGGCTGATGTTTATATGCGCCGGCGACAGTTTAGGCTGGAAGTTTTCAAAAACGTTGAGTTCGGTAAACAGGGTTTCGCGGTTGTTCAAATCAAAACTGTATTTGCCGCCCCAGCGGAAAGTCCGGCCGGCCGCCTGCTGCAAGCCGCTAATGTCAATCCGGTGTTTTTTAAGGATGCGCCGGCTGGCTGGGGAAAAATCTTTGCCGACCACGGCGACTACGCTCGGGCGGTCAAACTGGGACGCGGCCAAAGAAAAATACGTGGCGCTGCCGCCAAGGGCCTTCCTAATTTTGCCGAACGGAGTCTCGATATCATCGAACGCGACGGAACCAATAACGAGGAGAGACATTAAAAAATTGATAATACTTCCCATAAATTATAGACAATTTAGCGATGTAAGACAATTAGGGGAAAATTATTCTAATTACCCTAATTTATCCGAGCAATGCCTCATTCATTAATGTCTAATCCCCAGTCCCAAAGGGCAGCATTTGTCCTTAGGCATTGAGCCATTGGATATTATTTAGGATAATTAGGTCTAATTAGAAATTAGAATAATTCTATCTTGCGCCGCATCTGCTATAATACCTTTATGAACGAACCTTGGGTTTCCCGCAAAAAGCTGTCATCCAAAGAGGCTTACGTTAGTCCCTACTTTAAAGTCTACGAGGACGAAATTATCCGCCCCACCGGCAAGGCGGGCAAGTATTATTGGATAAAAACCTACCCCGCCGTATTTATTGTTCCGGTTACGGAAAAAACGGAAATCTATTTAGTCGGCCAATACCGCTATCCGGTGCAGGAATATTGCCTGGAGGTGGTGGCCGGCGGCACCGAGGGAGAAAAACCGCTGGCTGCGGCCAAGCGCGAACTCTGGGAAGAAACCGGCTTGAAAGCCGACCGCTGGAAGCTGGTCGGCAAATTTTGTCCCTGGACCGGCATCGCGAGCGAGGTTGACCACGTATACATTGCCACGGGCCTGACCCAGACCGAGGAGAATAAGCAGCACGAAGACGGGATCGACCAGGTGGTTAAGGTGCCGCTAAGAGCGGCCCTAAAAATGATTGAGCGCGGGCAAATTAAAGACGGCCAAAGCATTGCCGCGCTCACTCTGGCGGCGCTGAATTTGAAAATCATCAAATAATATCCGCAATATGGAAACCAGACAGCGGCTTGCCGGCGAATACAAAGATTTTAACGAGCGCCATCCCATAATGGTTGAGTTTGCTTACGAAAGCGATCCGGACGCAAAAACGGTTGATAAGGCGGAAAAGGATTTTATCGGAATTTTACAAAAGAGTTATCCGCATCTTGCCAAACAAAATTTGGATAGTATAGAAGATAAGGAACTTTACGAAATAGCATTAGGATTTCGTGAGACCTTCGTCAACGCGCTTTACCACGGCAATTATGATGTTAGAAGAAATAACGGTACGGCAATAGACGAGCAGGCAAAGGCTAAGCTTAAGACTGACCCGTCGCTAAAATTAAGGCAAGTAGTGGTGCGCCTGGTAATGGAAGATGCCGGCTTTAAAGTTGCGGTTATGGATGAAGGCAAAGGATTTGACCGCGGCCAGGTAGCCGATCCTTTGGCTGAGGAAAATTTGATGAATCATCAAGGCCGCGGCCAGGTTGTAACGAACGGATATATTAAGACCGAACAGAATACCGGATACGGGGAAGTGGTGATCTTGGAGAAAAAGTTTGGCGAAGAAGC
>JAJYJE010000079.1:4447-4812 GCA_021789715.1 bacterium
ATAGGATTTTCAAATAAAAACCAGCCGGCGTTTCGCGCGCCGGCTGGCGGGATATGGCTTCCTAAACCCGGGTAAATCCCAGGTTATAAGTTCGTAAATCTCGCAATCGTCCGGGTCTATGGGCCCGCAACGGCATCCTCTTACCGGTTTCATGCCCACCTCCGCCATTATCGTAGCTTAAGCTATTAAAAGCGTCAATATAATTAAAGCGCCTGCGGCTGGCAGGCGCTTTAGTGTTACCCTAACGGTTGAGTTAAAAAATCCATATTTGATTTTGAAAGAAGGGTTGCAAATGCAGCCTCTTTTAGATGCCCAAATAGAAATAAGGTAAATGCCGATGGACAAACGAAAAAACCGCCGTTTGG
>JAJYJE010000080.1 GCA_021789715.1 bacterium
TTGGCGGCAAAGCGCCTCGGAATGGGGCAACAAACGGGGAACTGATTTGGTAGGCAAACGAAACAAAAGCATTGCCGGGGTTGGCCGCGAGCAGGCGCAAAAGCAATCGTGCCGCCAAAATAATTTCTATGATATCCAGCAAATAATACACTACTCGGTAGGCGGCATGGCGACCGGGAGGGTCATAGGTATTGGGATTATTTTCCTCGATCCGTTCCTCTGTAATATGGCGCCCGGCGGGGTTGGTTTCTACTCGTTGCCGGTAAATATGGGTTGGCATAATATTGCTTTTACTGATAAAAACGGGTCTGACTATTTTGACGAAGAAGTTAAAAGGCGGTTACCATAAAAATTTGCTATAATTAAGCTGCAGTGGAAAGTTGCCTGACATTTTGATACGGAAAATTAAGCACAAATAAAATCAGCAATTCTAACCGGAGGTTGGAGAGGGGGTGAAAACAAAAAATGATAATGAGCGTAAACTGGTGGGCGATTGTCGTTTCCGCTTTGGCGGCTTTGGCTATTGGTTCGTTTTGGCACGGCCCGTTATTCGGCCAGCAGTGGATTCGCGCCATGGGCTGGGACAAAGTAGACAAAGCTCAGCAGGAAGCAATGCGCCGCGGAATGGGAATGGCTTATTTTTGGCAGTTCATAGCCAGCGGCGTGATGGCCTATGTTTTGGCGCTGTTTATCGGCCGCCTTGGAATGTGGGGTTTTACCGGGGGCGTAACTGTGGCATTTTGGGCGTGGCTCGGTTTTGTGCTGACCATCAAATTCGGCGACAGCCTGTGGGGCGGCAAAAAAGAGCTGTTTTGGATGAGCTCCGGCAATATGCTTTTGACGATGTTGGTTATGGGGGCGATCTTAGGAGCCTGGAAATAATCGTACTATCTAAGATAAAAATACCCCGGCCGTACGCCGGGGTATTTTTATCTGCGGCGCAGGGAGGTCTGGTAGCGTGTAACGCCGGACCAAGCTAGCCGCGTACCGGAGCGAATTGGCCCTAAGCTTGTCGAATAGGCCAAAAAACCAAAATACAGGTTCAAATATGGGGCCTTACCCCGCAGATCTTTATCCACTTGGGCGGCGGAGGGGTGGATGTTAAAATGGAATTAGCGTAATTTAAAAAGTTGCATTAAGCTGGGCGGTTCTATAAATACAGGTTAACCGTACAAATTCGCCATTAAGTTGCTGTCCTTAGCTTATTCAGTCGTCGATTTGATACGTTTTATGAAGCGCGCGGTTATAATTATATTAATTATTTTGTTTGTCGGGATTGATTTTATCCTCTGGCGGCAACATCGTCATGCCTTTGTTCCCGCTCGGCCCGTTGGGCAGGAAGCGAGTGCGTCTCCTGCCAGCGCATCCCAACCGCAACTCCAGGCCGCGATGAACGGCGATATGTTAAGTCCGCAAATTGCCGGCAAACGGCCAATCGCCGTTATGGTGGAAAATTATCCGGACGCGAGGCCGCAATCTGGCCTGGCGGATGCCGATATTGTTTACGAAACCCTTGCCGAAGGCGGTATTACCCGCTTCTTGGCTTTTTACCAGACCCGGGGTGTTCCGAATATCGGTCCGGTCCGCTCGGCGCGGACATATTTTGCCGACATCGCGAACGAATGGAACGCGGTCTATGCGCATGTCGGCGGCAATAGCGACGTTTTGGCGAATATTCGGGCTGGAGATTATAAAAACATTTCCGATGCCGACCAGTTTTTTAACGGCGACTATTTTCATCGCGTTTCCCAAAGGCCGGCTCCGCATAATATGTACACTTCCACTTCAAAATTGGACGAACTTGCCGAGGCGCGAGGATTCGGCATGGAGGCGGCGTATCAGCCTTGGTTATTCAAAGATGACGCGCCAATGGCTACGCCGACAGATTCCATAGAGATAAACTTTTCTTTTCCTGATTATGCCGTAAACTACCGTTATGACGCCTCCCGCAATGCTTATGTCCGTTGGATGGCAGGGAAACCCCATACAGATTTAGATACGGGAAAGCAAATTATCGCCAAAACTGTTTTGGTGCAGTTGGTTAAAATATATCCGGTCCAATCGGATACGCCCTTGTCAATTGGCATGGATTTGGCCAGCGGCGGCAAGGGATATGTTTTTGAGGACGGTAAAGTTACCGTAGGTGCCTGGAAGAAAATCGGCGGACGCACGCGTTTTTACAATGCGAACGGAGCGGAAATCAGTTTTAACCGAGGCCAAATTTGGGTAGAGCTGGTGCCTGACGACGGAGTTAGGCGTATTAGTTGGAAATAAATCTCTGCCGCGTGTTTCCTTGGCGGCGGCCATGGATTTTCGGGTTACCGGAAGTGGGAAAATACGTTATCGATAAGTAGATCCTGTCCTAAACGTCTTCTCTCCGTGCAGGGAGATTTTTATATGGTAGTACCGCGTCTGTTTCAGGATATTTTTGACAACAAGGATTACCGCAGAGTTTTATTTACGGGCGAATACAGCCAGTTAGCGATTATGAGCTTGCCTCCCAATGAAGAGTTGCAAGTTGACTTGCGCTCGGTGGATAAAATTGTCTTGGTGTTTAAAGGGCAGGCCACGGTGGCGATACAAGGCGGCGAAGAGGAGGATCGGGTGGAAATTAGGGAGGGCGGCATGATAGGCATTGAGGCCCGCACTAAGCACCAGGTATTTAATAGCGGTTCAGAAGATTTAAAGCTGGCAGTCATTTATTCGCCATCGCAATTTTTGTCAGACACCGTCCACGGTACGCGGGAACGCGCGGTTTTAGATCCCTATGCCAATCCGGAAGAAGAATAATACCGTACCGTCGCTGCATATAATATAAATCATGGCCGCGATCCGTGTGAGGTGCGTTTTAGTACGTGAAATTAAAAACCTCCGTTAGACGGAGGTTTTGCTTGCGATGTTTGTCGGATCAGGCGGCCTTGGCTGCCTTGGCTTTAGTCTTGATGCAGCGGGCGCAGGCTTTGACGCGTTTGCCGCCAAAAACCGCGTATTGCAAATTCGGTTTTAGCCTGACAATAGAAGCTCTCATGGAGTGCGAGCGTTTGATGGTGCGGGAATAAGTTTTGCCGCAGATTGCGCACATTCGGGGCATAAGAATTGAAAGATTTAAAAATTGAAAGATTCAAAATTTTTGGATAGCTTTGATAGTCTACCACGGTTTGCTATAATAGTCAATATGGACCTTTATTCAGTTCTCATAACATTTGTTATCTTAATTTTTTCCGCCATTGTGCACGAGGTCAGCCACGGACTTATGGCCGAAAGGCTGGGTGACAACACGGCGCGGGACGAGGGACGGATTACTTTAAACCCCATCCCGCATATTGACTTGTTTTACAGTATTTTATTGCCTTTGGCGCTGCTTCTGGCCGGTTCGCCGATTGTATTTGGCGCGGCCAAGCCCGTGCCGGTGGATTTTCAGAATTTGCGTCCTCGCAAATTGGGGATGGCTCTGGTCAGTTTGGCCGGGCCGCTTTCTAATTTTATATTGGCGGTATTGTTCGGCGTGATCATAAAAATCGGCCTGGCCAACAGCCTGGCCATGCCGATCTTGCTGGACGCGATTTTGATTAACTTAATACTGGGAACATTTAACCTGATCCCCATACCGCCGCTCGACGGCAGCAAGATAGTGGCCTCGCTGCTGCCGGAAGACGCGGTTTACGGTTTCTTTCGCTTTTAGCGCTGGGGCTTTATTTTAGTTTATATTTTCCTGTTGCTCGGCGTGCTCGACTACGTGCTGATGCCGGTGCTGAATTTGTATAGCCGGATTTTTGGCCTGCAGCTGCTTTAGCGGCACCATTGATTATTTTAGGAACATGCTGGCGTATAAGCGCGCCAGTATGTTTTTATACCGGCAAAAAAAGCCGCGCCCAGGGTGGTATATTGGGGGCGCGGCGGCAGTTTACGAGGGCGAAGGAATCACAGGCATGTCAGCCTGCTCCAGATATTCCGAAATGTCTCGCCTCATCTGCCGGAGTTTGTCCAACTGTTCCGGCGTGCACCATTTTTGCAGGGTGCGTTCGATGTCCGCCCGGGAGCAGATCGGCAATTGTACCGACCAGGTTCCCTGGCCGTGTTTCTGCCAGCGGCTCTTCACCTTGGCGGTTCGATGATAGCGTGGCTGCCAGGTATTGCCCTGGGTGGCCAGCTCGTCTTGCCAGCGGAGCGGGTCGAATAACCGAGGAGCGGCCGGCTTCAGGACCGCTGCACAGCCATCGTCGATTAGTTTTTCGACGCGAAAGCTCATGCTGTTGATTTCCACGGTCATATTGGTTCGGAACCGATGCAGAATAACTGAGCGTTGGTAGCCGATATATAAATTTCCATTGGGAAATTCTATTTTGGCCGTCGTGGTGAGCATGCCGGCAGGCCTCCTATACCTGCTCCCAGTTGTGTTCGCGGCGGAACTTCTCGCCGTCGAAATCATCGTCGACCGGCCGCATCAGGATCCGCCACCAGCCGTTGCGTTCCTGGGTCAGTTCGAGATGGGCAAACCTTTGCCCATAAATTGTCTCGAACTTTCCCTGGGAAAAACCCCTGACCTCATAGGATTCGCTGATTGCCGTCGGGGCTGCCTTGGGCCTGACGTAGCCCTGCTCGCCTGTTACTATGCCGATTCTCATGGTTCCTCCTGGCATAGAGGTTAGCTTAGTTGACTTTTTTTGTAAAGCTGGTATACTGATGGAAATTGCCCGCCGAAGGTGGGTCCGCCTCAGCAGTAGCAAGGACTGGCTCCGCCAGTCCGATACTGCACTCTGGCGGAAAT
>JAJYJE010000081.1 GCA_021789715.1 bacterium
ATACAAGGGAAAGACCAGGGTAATATAGTTGGCATTATCGGCAGCCGCGTTGTCCACGCTCTGTTTAAAACTGGCACTGCCGAAATCGCCGCTCCAGTGGGAGCGGA
The DNA here is from genome assembly GCA_021789715.1 of bacterium. Taxonomy (GTDB): domain Bacteria; phylum Patescibacteriota; class Doudnabacteria; order UBA920; family UBA920; genus JAJYJE01. Next base: position 108 of record JAJYJE010000081.1, read on the forward strand.
TGCTCACTCCTTTTTGCCAATTGCCGAGCGCGGCTCTGGCTTTTGCAGGCAGGGCAAGCGGGGCGGCAATTAGCATTATGGCAAGGAAAAATAAAGTTACCCGGGTAGGAAAAAATTTGGTCATTACAGTCATGGTGAATTTCTTGTCAAAGGTCCTTTAAGGGCTCACGGCGTTTCAAGTTACCGGAAAATGGCTTGTAAAAGATGGCCGAGGATTAAAAAGTCGGCAAATATATTTTAGATATTTCGGGTAGTGCCGCGGAACGCCCGGCTGATCCAAATTAAGACAATGCTGCCGAGCACCGCGACAATCAGGCTGGGCAAATTAAAGCCACTAATGCCGGCGCCTCCGATCAGCGCCGCGATCCACCCGCCGATAATTGCGCCTAAAATTCCCAGTATGATATCCCCCAAAATTCCGCGGTCGCTGCCAGTTACGATTGACGCGATCCAGCCCGCGATTCCGCCCAGAACTATCCAAAGAATAATTGTCATAAGAGTGCTCCTTTAAGCAACCTAAAGCGCAAAAGCTGCATTAATTTCTTGGTAGGCACAAGTTTGGGTTAGCGCTCTTTTTATAGAGACGGCCATATTGTTGCCGGCCTTACAAGGGCCAAAGCGATACAAAAACGCCTGCCGATCAGCAGGCGTTTTTAAGCACGTTATCCTTGAAATTAAGGATTACTGCCTAGATATTTCCGTTTATTGGCAAGGTGTTCTTGGTAGGTCTTGGCGTAAACGGCCTGTCCGGTGTCGGGCCGAGTAAGAAAATACAAGTAGTCGGTTTGGGTAGGTTCCAGCGCGGCTTCAAGGGAGGACAGCGAAGGGTTGCATATGGGGCCGGGTGGAAGGCCGGCGTACTTGTAAGTATTGTAAGGGCTATCGGTGGCAATGTCGTTAAGAGAGGCTTGCGGCGCGTTTTTCCCGGTAACATAATTAACTGTTGCGTCGCTTTGGAGCGGCATGCCAGCCGCCAAACGATTGTAAAAAATGCCGGCAACGATTTTACGCTCGCTAAGCAGGCTTGCCTTTTCCGCATCGGTTACGGCATTACGTCCGGTCTCTTTTTCCACAATGGATGCCAGAGTCACGATTTGAAAAACGTTATACCCCCGGCTCCGCGCCTCGGCCGCCATTTGCGGCGTAAATTTGGCGCTGAAGTTATCCAGCATTTTTTTTATGACGGCGTCCGCGATCGTGATGGTGCTTTCGGCGGCATATTTGGCCACGCGGTAGGTGTCCGGAAACAAGAACCCTTCCAGATCGGCGTCCTTGGGTTTGGAATTCAGCAGCGGGTAGGAGGTAGAGTCAAAATTTTTTTCCGCGGCCAAAAAATCGTTAGCCGCCATAAGGCCTTTGTCCGCCACGGCGCCGGCAATTTGCGCGTTAGTCCAGCCTTCGATAATAGTCAATTGCTGCTCCGGCGCTTTGGCGTTTTGCCGTTGCCAGCGAATAGCATTACGGTACTTAAAAAGGCCGTAGCCGGTTGCGGCTGCGGCAATAATAATGGCGATGATTAATCCGCTGATAAAACGTTTAGCCATGCAGATAATAATTTAACTATTCAGCCGTAAGGCAACGGCGAAGTCGCTTTTATAAACGGTTACTCCCCTATGATTTTTACCTTAATTTCCCTCTCGCGCCCTCCGTCCAATTCCACAAAAAAAATGCTTTGCTTTCCGCCTAAGGCCAGCTGGCCTTTTTCCACAATCAAACTTTCCGACGAGCCGAGCAGAAAAGCTTTAACGTGAGCGTGGCCGTTGCTGCGTTCGTTTGGCGCCACGTTTTGCCGCACTTCAAATAAATCATGGCTATAACTGATGTCAAGCGGCACCAGCCGATACAAAGTTTTCATGATATCCTGCATCAGCAGAGGTTCGTTGTGGTTTAAGCGGATCGCCGCGGTGGTGTGGGGGGAAAATATCGTTGCGCACCCGTCCTTAATCCCGGAGTTGACCACGGCAGTCTGGACCAGCGATGTGATGTCAACAAGTTCGAATTGTTTTTTGGTCTCAAGAGCAATGGTGCGTGAAAATATTTTCATAAGTTTGTTTTGTTACACAGGCCGCGGAGTGCTAGCGTAACCGCAGGTTGCGTAACGCGCAAATAGCATCCTTCGGAAAAAGACATTTGCACGATAGCCAATCCGTGTCCGTCCGCCATTATCCGCTCGCCCCGATGGGAGAAAGCGTCGCGGTCAGGTATCGCAGCCATCTGCGCGGCGTTATTCTTTAAATTTTTGGGCGAGATTGTTGAGCCGTACGGTGATAATCACGGCAATGATAGTGACTAAGATGGCGTAAATGAATTGGGAGATAATGCCGCTGCCTGCTTTAAAATATCTGCCGATCAAACTCCGGACAGCATCGTTCCAGGCCAGGCCCGCGACCAGCACGAACGCCGAACTGACAAGCCCCAAACCTTGGGAGATAATTTGTTTGTTAGTCTCCCGCATGCTTTGTTTGGTTTTGGCCAGAATTTCCATATGCCTGTAGTATACCATAATTATTTGCGAAAGGCTAAAGGGTGAATTTTGCGCATCTTATGCTTATACAAAAAATTAAAACCCCCCGATTAAGGAGGGTTTTAATGTATGGTACAGGCAAGAACTAGAGAATGCTATCCTTGGCTGCTTTGGCGACGCGGAATTTTACCACAGTCTTAGCCGGAATCTGAATCTGTTCGCCAGTGGCCGGATTGCGGCCCATGCGGGCTTCGCGATGCTTCTTCTGGAGTTTGCCAAGTCCGGGAATGGTGAATTCGCCGCTCTTTTTGGTTTCGCTGTAAGCGAGGGCCACAAGAGCATCTAACATTTCGCTAACTTGCTTGCGGGTCATGCCAAGCTTGTCAGCCAAGGCTTGCAAAGTCTCTGACTTTGTCATAGGTTTTGTCTCTCTACTCTTTTTTCCCGAGCGGTTCGATAGAACGGCTGAGGAAGAAATGGTAAATGATTAATTGTTTAATCCTTCACTAGTTTATACAAAAACCCCAATGAAATCAAGGTTTTTTTAGAAAGTGTCAAGAGATAAAGGGCGGGGTGAAGTATCCCCTATATAGAAAATAACGCTTATTTATGAGATATTATCTAAAAAATTACAGAAATATTATAGAATTCCAATATCCACAGCATTTTTTTTGGAGAAAATAATCAACCCTGCCGGAGGTAAGGCGCATCCGGCAGGGTTGGGTAATGGCTGGTGGAAAGCGGTTTAGGCGCGGGCGCGCTTTTTGTAAAGTTCTTTGGCGCAGCTCAGGCCTAATTTGTGCCCGAGTCCCAACGTGCCAATTAAGCAGTAAATCAAAATCCAGAGAATGACTGACCCGGCCCAGGAGATAGCATTCCCCACTCTCTTTCCAATCTTTTTCAACATATCGGCCTCCTGCCGAAAACACCGGTAGTTTAGGCCTTAGGGGAGATTTTGTCAATTATAGCAGCAGCATGCCGTCGCCAAAGGAAAAAAGCGGAATTTTTTGCCGATGGCTCGGCGGTAAAGATCAAGAATGGTTTTACGGCCGGCGAAGGCGGAAACCAACATTAACAAACTTGAGCGCGGAACGTGGAAGTTAGTGATAATTCCGTCCACAAAATTAAAATTGTAGCCTTCCTGAATAAATAGTTCCGTGGTGCCCGTAAGTTTGGTCAATCGGCGGCGCCGGTTGCTGGCGGATTCCAGGGTGCGGACAACTGTCGTGCCTACGGCAATAATCACCTTCCCTTGCCGTTTGGCCATATTAAGAAAATCGGCCGTTGCTTTATCGATTTTATAAAACTCCCGGTGGAGTTTGTGTTGGTCCAGGTTTTGTTCTTTAAGCGGGGCAAATGTGCCCAGGCCGACATCCAGCTGAAGGAATTTGATTGCTATCCCCTGCTTCTTTAATTGGTTTATAAGCGGCTTGGTAAAGTGCAGGCTGGCAGTGGGGGCGGCCACGGACAGGCCGGATTTTGCAAACACCGATTGGTACTCTTGCCGTTTTTGCCGTTCCGATAATGGCGAATTTTTTATGTACGGCGGCAGCGGCGTAACGCCGCAGCGTTTTAAGATTTCGGGAGTTTTGCCGATGGGGAATGATGGTCTTAAAAAATAAAATTGTCCCTTCTTTGCCATAACCTGCAGCTTTAACGTTCTTGACCGGCCGGACAAAAGCGCTAAAGAGGTTCCGGCAGCCAGCGGACGGTTGGCCAGCGTTTTAATGAGCCGGTTAGAGTGGCTAATGTAAAGCAGTTCTACCTTGCCGCCGGTGGGCTTGCGGGCAATCAGCCGCGCCGGCCAAACTTTGGTTTGGTTAAAAACCAGAACCGCGTTTTTTGGCAAATACTTGCCAAGGTTGCGGAAGATGTCAAAACCGGTTTGTCTCGTAGTCCGGTCATAGGCGAGCAAGCGGGCGCTGTCACGCGGCATTGCCGGCAAGTTAGCGATGGATTCGGGCTGCAAGCGGTAATCGTACCGCTTGAGAACGGAATTGAGGCGGTTGGGCATAACCACTATAGCATACCAGATCTTATGAAAAAGAGTCCAACCATCGTTGGACTCTTTTTTGTCTAAGAGGAAACCCCGGGCAAGCGGCCATCGCAGAAGCGGCGGGCAACAATCAATGCCCGCCGCTGCCCGGGGATGAATCGTGCCCGGACACAAATTCCCAGGGTATGGGAATTTGTGGT
>JAJYJE010000082.1 GCA_021789715.1 bacterium
GTGTAGTAAAGTTTGGCCCGACGAACTACGGGGGTCTTGACCACTTCCATCTTGACTATATTGGGGGAATGGATGGGAAAAATTCTTTCCACGCCCACGCCGTAGGAAATCTTACGGACAGTAAACGTGCCGTTCACGCCATTGCCGCCTTTTTTGGCAATAACCAGGCCTTCAAAAACCTGAACGCGCTCTTTGCCGCCCTCGCGGATGCGCTGGTGGACGCGGACGGTGTAACCGGACTTGAAGTCCGGCAGTTGCTTAACTTGGGTCTCGGCGATGTGCTTGATGATAGGCATTTTACAAAATTCCAAATATCAAATTACAAATTTCAAATAAAGTTCAAATATCAAATTTTGAAATTCCAAACTTTGACATTCATTTGATATTTGAAATTGGAAATTTGAAATTAATTCTTATAAATTAGACGCAACTTCGCTATTTAAACTCACCAAAACTTTTCTTAAATCGTCGGCTAACACGCTCTCTGCTTCAATCCATGTACCATCTGGCAACCGAACTTCGATCTTTTTAGCGTGAAGGAACTGGCGGTGCAAGTGTTCCAAGCGGACTTTCATGCCCCCGTACAGCTCGTCACCCATAAGCGGGTGGCTGATCGAAGCCAAATGCACCCGGATCTGATGGGTCCGGCCTGTATGCAATTTTACCAGAAGCAGGGTGTATTTGTCAACGCCGCCTTCCTCACCCAAATGTTCCAGCACCTGATATTCCGTAACCGCCGGTTTTGGGTCTTGCGGATCTTTGGTTGTTTGCTTGCGAAAATCGTGCTTGCTCTTGCCTATCGGCGCCTCGATCAGCCCATACGGCTTCTCGACGTGTCCGTAAACTAAGGCGACATATTCTTTTTTAATTTTGCGCTCGGCAAAGGCGTCCTTTAAATGTTCGTACATCTCCGGCGTGCGCGCCGCCAGCATGACGCCGCTGGTGTCCTTGTCGAGCCGATGGACAATACCCGGCCGATGGTCTTCGCCGACCACATGAATGTCTTTGAAATGATACAGCAGGGCGCTGGCCAGCGTCTCGCCTTTAAACCCCGCACCGGGATGTACGGTTAAACCCGCGGGCTTGTCGATAATAATCAAGCCGTGATTATTGTAAAGGACTTTTAGCGGGGTATTGGTCGGCTTTATCTCCCTGTCACTTCCGTTTTTTCGCGGACGGTAAACGATCTTATCGCTGAGGCGCACCACAAACTTGCTTTCCGCGATCGGCTGCCCGTTAACTTCTACCAGCCCTCCCTCGATGTCGCGCTGGATTTGGGAACGCGAAATACTCGGCAGCTGCTCTGCCAAATATTTATCGAGCCGGGTTTTTAGCGCTTCAACAATAAAGCTGTATGCCATACTACTTATACTTACATGTTAATATCCAACATTTTATCATTCGTAAAATTTAACCTGTTAGAATGTTAAATGATAAACTGTTTAAATGCACAGCAGATCCGGCCGGCGCTTTTTGGTCCGTTTTAAAGCTTCCTGCTGTCGCCAGCTTTCGATGTTAGCATGATGTCCGGTAAGCAATATCTTTGGCACGCGCAGCCGCTTTATCCTCATCCCTTTTCCCTTATCCCTTATCTCTAACACTTCCGGTTTGGTATATTGCGGATACTCCAGCATTGCCTCGCTGAATGATTCTTTGTCAGCCGATTCGTCTTTTCCCAAAATGCCCGGCCGCAGCCGCATTACCGCCTCGCTGATCACTAGCGCCGGCAATTCGCCGCCCATTAGCACGTAATCGCCTATGGACAATTCTTCATCGACAAAACTCCTGACGCGCTCGTCAAAACCTTCGTACCGTCCGCAGACAAAGATCAGTTCGTCGTATTTTGCCAGCCGCTGGGCGTCTTTTTGCGAGAACGGCTTGCCCTGGGGTGTTAAAAGTATAACCCGCGACTTAACCCTTAGCCCTTTACGCTTGGCCCTGCTGATTGCTTTCATAAGGACGTCCGCCCGCAGCACCATCCCCACCCCGCCGCCGTACGGCCGGCCGTCGACCGTCTGCCGCTCATCCAGCCCGAACCGGCGCAAATGGACCGCCTGTATTTTTAACAGCTTGAGTTTAACAGCCCGCTTCACAATGCCAAAAGCATCGATAAAACTATCGACAAACTGGGGAAACAGAGTGATGACTTTGATAGAAAGAGATTTTTGCTTCATAAACTTCTGCCAAATACGAAAGAAGCGAAACATCAATATCCTAGTCTATCTTTTCGTATTTAGTTGATTTCGTATTTCTTAGAGATATTTGTATTCTAACAAAATAACCCCACCCACCGCCAGTGGCGGATGAATGAGGTTATTTAAATTTTAGATATGCGCCTGATCCGCGTCGCTATCGGCGCGAAATCCGCGTACTCTATAATTTGAACTCGTCGATAGAATCGGCGGATTCTTGCACGGGAGCGGCTTCCGCGTGGCTGCGGCCGCCCTTATGCGAGCCTTCCGGCTCATAGATCTTCAAGTTGACACGGGCTTTGTGCTTGGCGCCGACAACCCGCAACAACGTGCGGAGGGCTTTGGCAGTCTGGCCCATACGGCCGATAACCTGGCCCATATCTTCCGGGTTCAAGTGGAGGGTGATCAAAACACCCATTTCGTCGACAACTCGCTCAGTGCGAACATCCTCAGGATGGTCAACCAAAGCCTTAACGACGTATTCCACGAACTGTTGATCTTGTTCCATTTCCATAACTTCTGGAATTCCGGATAGCGTAATCTTGTAGCTTCGACCTTTCTGGAGCGACGGCTATCTTGGCCTAAGTATAGGGGAGGACAAAAACGGTGTCAATATCGGACAAAACCGTACGCAAATACACAAAATCCCCCGAAGGGCCTCTTCAAGGGGATTTTTAAAAACTCATTTACGCTGCCGGTTGTTCAGGAGCAGCGGGGGTTTCCACGGGTGTTACTGCGGCCTGTGTCGGAGTTTCAGCGGCCGGCTTGCCCGCCGTAGTTTCAGCGACGACGGGAGTAGCGGCGGCTTCAGCCGGCTTCTTCGGGGTCTTGAAAGCCTTCACCTTTTTGGCGTCGATCAATTTATTGGTAACCAAAAGGTTGTGAACCGTCGGAGACACTTCTACATGCTGGGCGATCCAGTACTTCAAACGGTCCTGGTTCTTTATGTTCAGGGTTTTCTTGATCGGATTGTAGCTGCCCAAAATCTCAACGAACTTCTTGGTCGCGGAGGCGGTCTTTTGCGCCAGCACGACGCGGAAATCCGCCGCATTCTTCTTGCCGGTGCGCTGTAAACGGATAGTAAGCATAATGTTTGGTTAAAAGCTATCGGTTATAAGAAATCTCTAAGCAGCAAACTCGAGATTGGAATATTTATATGATAGCTTGAGAGCGTGAACAAATCTTACCATTTTTACCGATTTTCGTCAACCGCGTGAACTGACCAAAATATATATTACGACAGCCTGCAAAAGACGGAAGCGCGCATGAAAATTCCAGATTACTTCAAGCCAGTCAGGGACATACCAAATAAAATTTTTTGGTGTGCGGCGCAAGCTTTGGAGGTGCCAATTGCAACCATACAAGACAAAAATCGCTCGGAACCGACGACCGTTATTCACCACTCCTAATAGGGCCCATCGAACAGCAAACCGGCGTCCAGCTTCGGCGGAAGGAAATCGTCGGAAAAACCATCGAAACAATCAAGCGCAAAGCACCGGAACTTGCCCCACCAGAAACAACAAGCCGGTAACCCAAAAGGCCATCGGCAAATTTGATAGGAAGCTTAATTTGTATCAAAGTTGTAACATATGCGCTAAATTTGACACAAATTTTAAAAGGCGGCGCTGGCCGCCTGCTAAATCCGTATTAATCGGTAAATTATCCGTGTTTATCAACCCCCCGATTTTTTACATGCCGCCATACCCACCAAATGATTCCGATAATAATCAGCGCGACAACCAGATAGTCAAACTTCTGAAAACGGGAATGCAGGTCGGCCCAATTCTGCCCGAGCTTCATGCCAATAAAGCTCAACATCAAACACCAGACAAAAGAACCTAAAAACGTAAAAATAATAAATTTCTTAAACGGTACCCGGGCAATTCCTGCCGGAAAGCAGATAAAACTGCGCACAATCGGCAAAAGCTGGCCCAAAAACGCGGCCGACGAACCAAAGCGGGCAAAAAACCGGTCCGTAATGGCAATATCGTGTTCCGAAACCATAATAGTCTTGCCATATTTTTCCACCAGCGGCCGGCCGCCCTTGTAGCCAATGTAGTAAGCGGCACTGCCGCCCAAGGCCGTCCCGCACGCCCCGAGCAGCGCGATCAGCCAAATATTAAAACGGCCGGTACTGGCCAAAAATCCGGCAAACGGGATGATAACTTCGCTTGGAATTGGGATGGCAATGGTTTGTACCATCATCAAAAAAACAATACCCAAATAACCGAGGTTGGAAACCACGTGGATGATAAAACCGGTTACGGCAGAAAGAATATTTGTGATCATTTTAACAATTTAACCTTTGAACACCCTAAAATTTGATAGTATGTTGGGATAATAAAATGTTTAAATGATTATTTTGCGTACTGCGTTGCCTGGTCGAGCTTGATCGAAAGCAATTTGGACACGCCATCGTCACCCATTGTGACGCCGTAAAGCATGGTGGATTGTGCCATAGTTTCGCGGTTATGAGTAATAGTAATAAACTGCGTCTGATGCGCAAGCGTCCCCAAAATGTAGACGAAGAG
>JAJYJE010000083.1 GCA_021789715.1 bacterium
AGTAAAATTCTTATCGAACGGTTCGGGACCGTATTCCCGCAATTCGCGCACCTGACCCATTTCTTCGTCGCGCACAAGTTTCAAGTAACCGAATTGCCGCACGTCGTTAAAATAAAGGGTGCTGCCTTCGGTAAACCTAAATATGACATGGGTAAACTTTGATGGCAGCTGGACAAGGGGCGCGGTTAGCTTATTGATTACGCGGTACCTGCCTCCTGTCTTCTCCCGCTGTTTCTTGTCTTCAAAAATAAACTGGCCGGTCATCTTTAAATGCGCCAGCATGGCCAAAGGGCCGGATAAATCGAAAATTAACAGCTTGGCGCGGCGTTTGACGCTGACGAACTTATGGCCAATTAACAGCCTGGCGAACTGACGAGCTGATCGCTGGCTAGCTGTCCTGATATTGCTGATGATGGCCGGCCCGACGTGAACCATCTTGGGCGCGTTAACATCAACAGATTTGATAGTCCGCCCTTTCAGCTTTCGGTTAAGCTCGCTGACAATGGTTTGAACTTCGGGAAGTTCCGGCATATAAAATAAAAAATGTAAATATCAAAATACAAAATATGGGTGTTTTCGCCTATGGGCGAAAACTCTATAATTTTAACCTTTAATTTTTAAATTTTCCACTATCATTATACCACTCCCCAACCTCCGCCACTACTGGTATAATACCCTTATGGGACAGAGTAAAAATTTTCTCCAATCCATTCCGCACAAATTTACCGCCAACGAGGAAAAGTTGCTCCTTAGGACTTTTGAATTTGCCAAAAATGCCCACGCCGGGCAAAAGCGCAAGAGCGGCGAAGATTATATCGTTCATCCCGCGGCGGCGACCGTTATTTTGGGCCAGATTTTCCCCGATGTCAAAGCATTGGCCGCGGCGCTGCTCCATGACGTGCCGGAAGATACCAAGGTTGATTTGGACGCGATTAAAAAAGAATTCGGCGGAGAGATTGCCCAAATGATCGATGGCGTGACCAAACTGGGCCAGGTCCGTCTGCGCTCCGGCCAGGACAAATTCTACATCGAGAACCTGCGCAAACTGTTCCTGGCCACGAGCAAAGATATCCGCGTCATTCTGATCAAGCTGGCCGACCGCCTGCACAATATGCGGACCATCCAATATATTCCGCCGGCCAAACAGATCAAAGTAGCCACGGAGACTTTGGAAATGTATGCGCCCATTGCCGGGCGATTAGGCATCAGCACCTGGAAGGACGAGCTGGAGGAACTATCATTCAAAATTGTCTTTCCCACCGAATATGAAAACACCAAGCGGCTGCTCGACGAAGAATTGCAGCGCCGGCAGACCAATATCAAAGAAACCCAAAAACGCCTGGAACACATTTTGCGCACCGAAGGCATTAAATTCCTGGAAGTCAGCGGCCGCGTCAAGCGCCTCTATTCCCTTTACCGCAAGCTGACGCGCTACGACGGCGATATCGGTAAAATATTCGATGTCGTGGCCTTCCGCATTATTACCAGAACAACTTCGGATTGCTACGCCGCGCTCGGCGCCATCCACAAGCACCTCCAGCCCGTACCGGGACGGATTAAAGATTACATAGCCACGCCCAAACCCAACGGCTACCAGAGCATCCACACCACTGTTTTCAATCAAAACGGCCAAACCATCGAAATCCAAATCCGCACCGACCTGATGCACGAGGAAGCCGAACGCGGCGTGGCCGCGCACTGGTTTTATGAGGAAGAAGGGAAAAACGATTATACTACCCGGCTGCAGGCTCCCTGGATTAAGGAGCTTGGCGCGTGGCAGGATTTGGCCGATGATCCGGAGGAATATTTGGAAAGCCTGAAGATCGATTTTTTTCGCGACCGTATTTTCGTGTTTACGCCCAAAGGCGATATTAAAGACTTGCCGCTCGGCGCCACGGTTATCGATTTCGCTTTTGCCGTCCACTCCGATCTTGGCTACCATATGATGGGCGCCAAGATTAACGGCAAAATGGCCAGAATTTTTGACGAGCTGGATAACGAAGATACGGTGGAAATCATCAAAAGCAAAAAACCGGTAAAAATTTCCCGCGACTGGCTCAAAGCCGCCAAAACCTCCAGCGCGCGCAATAAAATTCGCCACTACTTAAACGAAAACGACAAGGGCATTATCCAGCGGGTCAAGGAACTCAAGCTGAAGGACTTAAGCTTGCCGAAATTTTTTAGGAAAAAATAATGGAATCCCAAACTTCGCCTCCTCACATCTTCGACAAAATCTTTTGGCCGGTAATCAAAGCGGTCTGGGAACCATTCTCTCTTAAAAGGTCCCACTGGTGGCACTGGCTGCCATACGGTCAACAACCTTCCTACCTACTTAAAATTCCTGCCGACCACAACGCGGCGCCGCGCCACAGCGCGTGGCATAACCTTATTCAAACGAACTTCGGCTGGTCAAAGGTTGCGGTAACCAAGCCAAAAAACTATTTCGGTTTGTATCGCTGGGGATTTAAAAGCCGAGAAGGCGCGAAAAACAAACTTGAAGTCTGCGCGCTTATCCTCCAAGGCCCTGTCGCCAACTTAATCGGTCCGCACGATATGGAACTATTCGCTGAACTTTCCCCGACCATAAGCCGCTTGAATTAGAACTGCTTGAAACCACAACAAAAGACAAGCTTCGGGCAGGCATCCCGCTAATTTGAAAACTCCCCACTTTCGGGGAGTTTTCAGCGATAAATATCGTGGTTGCCAACTGCGTGAAAGTGAACTTCGTCCTTGGCGGCAAATTCAAAAATAATAAGGTATTTATAATCGATCGAAAACGACCAAAATTCTTTTAAACGACCCCTGAGCTTATGAGTTTTGAGGCTAGGATGAAAGGATCTTTACGAAACAGCGGCTCCCGCTTTTCGGCCAGCAATTTTGTTTCCAACGGTAATTTTTTATACTCTCGCCGGAACTTTGGCGAGTAGACTATTTTCATCCTGTTAACGCAAGTCTCTTAAGGACCTCAAAACGCGCCCCTTTTTATTTTTAAACTCTTTCCTGCTTTGTTCCAATTCCTTCAAAAGCTGGCGCTCTTTCCAGTCCCGTAGCAAATCACGAAAAAATTCACTCTTGGTGGCATAGCCACCTTTTTTTACAGCGATGGACACTTCTTTATCTAACTCAACCGGTAAAGAAATATTAACAATTGACCTCATAAAAGTTCTTTAATTACAGTATCTAAGACGAATTGTAACAAATTGTATTACAATGTCAAGTGGCAAAAAACTCCCTATTCCTAAGGAGTTTTTACTCATTCACTTATCTGCTAATTTTACTTTTTTACCACTAGAACATAATGTCTTCTTCCGCGCGCTTGTAATCGTGGATTTCGTCCTTCTTAAACCAAAGATTGATTTCGTTGGCAGCCTCTTCTTTGGTTTCGGAGGCATGCATAATATTGTGAATGGCGCGGCGCTCAATATTGGCGACCGAGGGCGAATCAACCGAGTAATCGCCGCGGATAGTGCCCATTTCGGCGAACACCGGCAAAGTGTTGCCGGCCAGCTTGCGCACCATATCGATGGCGTGAATACCCTCGATGACCATAGCTACGACCGGACCGGATTGTAAATACTGGAACAAGCTTTCCTTGACCATTTTGCCGAGCTCTTTAGGGTCGGCCGTGCCCTGGGCCGCAACCGGGTCGATCTGGTATTCGTTAAAAGTTTTTAAGGTCTTGCTGCCCAAGCGTTCCACCCATTCCTCGCTTTTCGGAAAATGGTTTTCCAAGTGCTCGCGGCCGACTTGGACCATTTTTAAAGCCACGACTTTTAAACCGCGCCGTTCAATGCGCTGCACAACTTCGCCTATAAGCCCTCTCTTTACGCCATCGGGCTTAACGAGCACCAAAGTTCTTTCCTGTTTGATTTGCTTGTGGATTTCCATAGTCAACTAGTAGTTAGTATATGGCATTTAGTAGTTAGGATCCTGTCCTTATCTGCTAACTGCCACATGCTGGTTAATTACTTTATAATTTTCACGCTCTGCATTACCACCGGTGTGGTTGGCGCGCCGTCGGTCGGACCCATTACGGGAGTGATCGGTACCTGGCCGATCTTGTCGACAACGTCTTGGCCGCTTATGACTTTGCCGAAAATGGTATATAAGTGCGGCAGGTTATTGTCCGCCAGCATAATGAAAAACTGGCTGCCGTTGGTGTTCGGGCCGCTGTTAGCCATAGCCAGCACGCCTTTGGCATAGCCGGCTTTATAACTCGGCGTATCGGGATTTAATTCGTCCGCGAACGGCTGGCCAAACGCGCTCTGTCCCCCGCTGCCATTGCCGTTCGGATCGCCGCCCTGGATGACGAAGCCTTGCGCCACGCGATGGAACGTAAGACAATCATAATAGCCGGCATCGGTCAGGCGCAAAAAATTCTCCACGGCCTTGGGCGCGTCGCTGGGGTAAAACTCCACCTGGATTTTGCCGAAATCTTTGACATCGATCTCGACGATGCGGTTTTGGATATTCACTTGGTCGGTTGTTAATTTTTTCGGGTCAAAATCCCTCTGACAGGTTCCGGCCGCTGCCGGAGTCGCGCTGGCTTGGCTCGCCGCGGTTGGCGGAGCGGCTGGTTGGTTGGTTGGCTGTTCCGACCCGGCTAACTGGTCTGGCTGGCCGGCCGGCTGCGCTGTTTGGTCGCCAGTGCCGTTTAGCGAATGTCCGGTTTGCAT
>JAJYJE010000084.1 GCA_021789715.1 bacterium
CTTCTGCTTTTCTTTGCCGTATTTTTCTTCTGGCACCGGGTGTCCGGTACTTCTTCAACGGCAATACCCGCACGGCTGACGCATATCACTGTCCGGCTCAAATGGCTTCACCAGACTCAGTTTGCCGGCATGTATGTCGCTGACAAAAAGGGGTTTTACCGGCAAAACGGAATAGATGCTACCCTCCTGCCTTTTGATTACTCACATTTTCCCATCACCGGGGTAGCCAGCGGTTCAGCTGATTTTGGGGTTGCCGGTGCGGATGAAGTGCTATTGGCCAGGTCCCAGGGAGTGAAAGTCAAAGCGCTTGCCGTCATCTACCAGAAAAATCCCGTAGTAGCCTATGCCCGGGCCTCATCCGGCATAAAAACACCTCTTGATTTTGTCGGAAAGCGGCTGGGGATGGAAAAGGGACTGAACGTGGAATATATCGTAAAAGCCATGATCGCAGCCCAAAATATAGATTACAACAAGGATATAATCGAGGTTCCCATAAAATATGACGCCACTCCGCTTATAAACGGACAGGTTGATATCGGCACAGGTTATGAGACCAACGAGCCGATTCAGGCTGAGGAAGCCGGAATACCGGTGACACTCATAAGACCGTCAGATTACGGAGTCAACTCCTATGCGGATGTGCTTTTCACTTCCGATGATATGATAAAAAACCGTCCCGCGCTGGTACACGCATTTGTGGATGCAAGCCTGAGAGGATGGAGATACGCCCTGAAACATGTGGATGAGGCGGTGAACATCACTCTGGAATATAAGGACCCCAACAACGTCAACCTCAATTTCCCCCACCAGAAAGCTCTGCTGCAAAAATCCGTCCCCCTCATAGAACCGTCTCCCGGCCTGCCGGTAGGATCAATGGATTATGTGTACTGGCGCGATACATATGATCTTTTGCGCAACAGCGGGCAGATAAAAAACGGTTTTGATTTCAAAATTTGATTTCACAAGAGGAGCAATCCTGATTCTGAATATATTATACCATAAAACCCGTATCGCAGTCGACGGTCAATCGCTGTTACCCCTAACGTCCGGAATGGCATTTCCCGCGAGGTGCCGCTTATCTTTTTACCCGTTTAATTTTGACTTTAACCCTAAAATGATTTTCAGTTTTCCACACTCGGGCAAAAAAGCTGAAAATTAACCCCAATCTTCCGATAAGATCGTACCGTGGAATAATGGGGAAGGAAGCCGTTAAATAAACATCACTTCACCAAGTTCACCGGCTTTCCCCTGGCAAACGCCTGGATATTTTCAATTGTCGTATCCAAAATGCGAATAAGGGCCTCTTTAGTGTTAAACGCGTTATGAGGCGTCACCACTACGTTATCCATCTGCATCAATTCATGGTCAGCCAGCGCGATCTTGAGCTGGTCCTCGTTGGGGTGGCCGCCCGCCAGAATTTCCAATTCATCCTTAACAAACCCCTCTTCTTCCAGCACATCCAGCCCCGCGCCGGCGAGCTGTCCGCTTTTCAGCGCGGCGGTAAGCGCCGCAGTCTCTATCAGTCCGCCGCGCGCGGTATTAATTATCACCGCGCCGCGTTTGCACAAGCCGATATTCTTGCTGTTTAATAAATGGTGGGTCGCCGGAAGATACGGGACATGGAGCGTCACGGCGTCGGACGCGCCGAGCAGCTCTTCCAGGGTCTTATAAACAAATCCAAACTGCCCGGCCAGTTCCTCTCTCGGATACGGATCATAGGCAATCACGTTCATACCGAAGCCCTTGGCGATCTTGACGACATAGGTACCGATATGGCCGGTGCCGATAACGCCCAGCGTTTTACCCTGCAAGTCAAACCCCTGGAGATTATCGGTGGCAAACAGGCCCCGTTCCCGCACCCGCTTAACCGACGGATAAATTTTGCGCGACACCGCCAGCAGCAAAGCGAACGTAAACTCCGCTACCGTGTTCTCGCCATATGTCGGCACGTTGCTGACTAAAATTCCCCGCTGCGCGCAGGCTTCCAGGTCGATATGATCAAAACCGGTGCTGCGCGTGGTCACAAATTTTAAATCGGGAAACTGCCGCAACGTTTCCGCGGTTACCGGGTAACCGATAAAATTAGACAAAATATCAATCTGCCCCGAACCCTCCGCCCCTTGATTCTTGTCCAAAAATAAAACTTCGTGCCCCGACAGACGGGAGCCGATATAATCTTTCTCCCAGTCTTCAACTTCGAAAAACCCGATTTTCATATGCGTTTTTGTTTCGTTAAACTTCCTTGCGCTTTTATTATCCTATAATCAACCGGCTTTTGCAAATCTAAGACTTATTAGTCCGCCAAACCGAAAGTAAAGAGTCTAAGAAGATAACAACACAAAAAAATCCGAAACGTTGGCGCCGGTCAGGCCGGTCATCAGCAAACCGCCGGTGTCCTGAAAAAAATGATAGCTATCGTTATTATTAAGATAAAACCCCGGGTCCAGCCCGAGCGCTTTTGCCCTGGCGGCAATCGGCTGGTCAACAATTGCTCCGGCTGCGTCGGTATTATCGTGGCCATCGCTGGCCACGCAAACCAGCACCTGGCGTTCGGCCAAAAGCGGCAAGGCGGCCAGTGCCATTTCCTGGTTCCTCCCGCCCTCGCCCTTTCCTAAAATTTTTACCGTACTTTCGCCGGCGCCCAGCAGCACCTGCCGCGGACTTCCGCTCCAAAAACGGCGGAGAGGGGCCGGCCGGCCCGTATTTACTATAACCGAAGCCAGATCCCGCGCTTGTCCCTGGTAATGGTCCGAAAAAATCGCGACGTCATACCCCAACTCTTCCGCCCGGTCTTTCATGGCCAAAAGCGCCTGCCTGGCTGAAACCGCAAGAACGTTATTGACCTTCCGAAAATACTTTTCGTCCTTGGGAGTTTCAATCAAGTTGCATGATGGCAAGCCCGCCGTTGCCAAAACATCATATTTATCGATTATAGCCTTGGCATCCCTTGCCGTTGTGGCGTCCAGCACAGTCGGCCCGCTGGCCACCATGCTCACATCGTCGCCGGGCACGTCGGAAAAAATCAGGCTGATTACGGTGGCCGGATACATCATTTTGGCCAGCTGGCCGCCCGTGACCGTACTGATATGCTTGCGCACGGTATTCAGTTCCTGAATGGCGGCGCCCTTTACGGTTAAGCCGGCAATAATCGCGACTTCCTGCTCGCAGGTCAAATCACGCGGGCTGCACAGCAGCGCGCTACCGCCGCCGGAAACCACGCACAGTACCAAATCTTTTTCGGTACACGACGACAACATGGCCAAAAGCTGCCGGGTGGCTTCAATGTTCACCTTTGTGGGATAAGGATGAGTGCCGATTTTGCAAACAATATTGCCCAAATCGCCTTCCTTAAGATCAATAACAAACCCGCACGAAATACGGCCGGCGAGCATAGCCTGCAACTCGCTTACCGCGTCATAGGCGGCTTTGCCGAAGCCGACGCACACGACGCGGTCAAAATCCTGCAGCCGGTACTTTTTACCGCCGACGCGCATAACCTGGCCGCGCGCGTCATACGCGACAGTACGCCTGACCGCGATCCTGGTGTTTATCGCCTCCAATCCCGCCTCCGCAATTTGCAGCGCCTGCCGGCGCAGCGGCGAACTGGCCAAAATATCAAAATTTTTTATAATATGTTCCATTTTTCCAGAGGGCCGTCCTCTGGTACGTACCAGACGGTATGTATCTCTAGGGACTCGAATGCCGATGTTAATATTAACTATTATACAACGATAATCCGCGCGCTACCATCCAACCATGTCCCAAACCAAGGCAGCGGCGTTGCGCGGGGCGCCCAAAAGCGGATCGTGATGGAGATTAATGAACGGCAGCGTATTAACCTCAATGAAGCCGGCGCGCTGTTCTTTGTATGATTTGGCAATGTCAGGAATAATAAAATCAAAACCCAGCAGCGGATCTCCGGCAACGGCAGCAGCTTTTAAAAACAGTTCCCTGTTATCCGGATGGCAGATATCGTAATCTTCGGACGACGAACCGCCATAATTTACCCCGATCTTTTCGGACAGGTTGACTATCTCCCCCGCCTCCGGTACATACGCCAGGGGATCCTTATTGGAAATTGGGAACTGCCTGTCCCGCTCGCGGTTAGAATTGGCGATTTGGTTTAGTTCTCTCCCGACAAACTTCCGCATTTCCTCGCTAATGGCAATATCCTTTACCCCCGGATGCGGCCGCGCGTTCTTGTCCTCAATCAACCGCTGAATCGTATGGCGGCTATCCCCGGCCACTTGCGGCGGATCACCCCGCAAAACGCCGGCCAATTTCCCGCCGATTACGGTTGCCCGATACACCGGTCCAAACAACTGCTCTTCCACCACGATCGAGACGCAAAGCTGCTTGGCAATTTTCACGGCCCTGATTAATTCCGCTTCGGTATAGATATAAGTGGTCGTGTGCCGGCCCCGGCTGCCGGTGCGCGGCTTGACGATTACCGGCTTATCGACAGAGCGGAATATTCTTAAGGCTGCGGATACCCTAACGGCACTGCCGCCGCGCGGTACCGGCAGCCCCGCTGCCTGGAGCCGGCGCTTTAACAGGAGTTTGTCGTCCAGCATATCCATATTCGCCGCGTCAAACCGCTCCGGCCTCGGCAAGCCGCTGAAAATTAGGTACCCGGAACGAAGGAAGCTGGATGATT
>JAJYJE010000085.1 GCA_021789715.1 bacterium
GGTACGGCCCAAGATGTAGGTGTGGCGGCGCCTGTCTTCACGCGCCATATAGATTGGCGTGTCCACGCCGCGGTAAATATTGCGGCCCAGCAGCAGGCCGGTCTTTGGCGCATTAATAGGCGGGGGCGCTTTTTTGCTGGTCAGCCATTTGATATTCGGCGTTTCGGTATAGGGCGTCGGCAAATGCCAAAGGGAAGCCAATTCTTCCGTATTCATAATATTCCGCCGGCCTTCGTCGCGGAACACGCGAAAAATATAATCTTTTAAAACATCATTCTTGCTCCGGCGCTTGGTCCGAAAGCCGTTAAACGGCGGCATATTGAACTGCAGGAAGGCCGCCAGCAAATTTTTCATATGAATTTCCGCGTTGCCCCGAATTGGACTGGAAGTGACCAGGCGAACATTAACCTTATAGCCCGGCCGGCTGGCTTTTTCTTCTAGTTTTTTAACTATCTCCTGCTGCATCGGGGTAAGCTGAATCGGCGACGCGTAGCCGGATAGGTCTTTATGGACATGCGAGGGCTGCCCGCTTGAGCCCTTGCCCACCCCGGCCAGTGCCCGGCCAAAGCCGCGCATAAAACCTACCAACAGGCGATAAGCGTGGCCTCGCTCAACCAGTTCGGGATTCTTGCCCTGCTGGATCTCCAGGGCCATATGCCGCGGCGCGCCCTGCCAGGAAGTGCCCGCCGGACAAATTACAAACTGCACGGCCGCGCCTTCGTTTTCCTGAAGTTTGCTCATGGCATTGGTCAGAGCGTTTAAAGGGTCGCTTTCCGTAATCTTGTACGTTCGGAACGGATAAACGTATTTTTTTGAGAGCTGCAGCTCTTCAACTTCCAACCGGCCTCCTTTTTGGAAGGGATTATAACCTTTGACCTGCTCTATATAAGCAAACGGATATTGCGCCTGAATTTGCTTTTCCACCAATTCCTGCAGATGTTTTGGGCAATTCACGTAAAAGCTAATTTTTTTATCGGTGCAGGCAATTTCAAAACTGTAATAATCCTTGCCCATAAACCAGCCCTTGCTGTGCCCCGATTCGGATAAGGTGGTAAACAACTGCTCGGCTACGGCAATCATCAACTTTTTTTCATCCGGAGTCTTTGGCTTGTCTTTCTCGTCCGCATTGTCTTTCGGAACCTGGATCTCCAAAAACACCCAGTCTTTTACCCGCGGCACAATATGCTTACTATGGTAAACGTGCAGTTTGAGATAATAAAAAAAGACAGCAATAAAAATTGCTATCAGGGCAAATAAAAGTAACACCGTGATCATGCTTGTATTCAGTTCAACCGGCATTTGTTTTTATTTTTTCGTTTTTTTTACTCTATACCCAATTCCTTAGTCAATCGATCTGCTTCGTCTGAGGATTTGGTTTTTTCGTTATACAGAAACCTCTCACGCAGCGCTTTGAGGAGCGGCGTCTCATCTACCAACTTCCGGGTTTCCTCTTCCTTTTCCCCATCAAAGCCGGCATCTACATGCTGCCGCCGCAACAAATTGGCGTCGGGCTCCACCACAGATTCGGCGTTAGTCCGTAAGGGCTCCGCTGGCATCGGCAGCCTTTCAGAATCCTTAACTTCGCGCCGGACTGCGCCTTCCTGCTTATTCTGAAGCTCCCGCAATAGGGCAGCTCTTTCGTCATCGGATAAAGAGCCGGTATCAATTTTTCTGCCTTTAATTTCCACCATAAACTTACGTTCTCTTTAGTTCTTATTATAACATGTTATTAAACATAACTCCAAATTCTACCCTTTTTTTCCTGTTTTGTCAATTTTCCATAAGGCTTTTCTCCCAAGAGTCGTTTTGGGTGGTTAAAGCTTGCCTTCATCCTGCCACTTCTGTTCCAGTTGGCGGATCTTGGTTTCATCAAAACCAAAATGGTGGCCGATTTCGTGCCAGACCACGCGGCGAACAAGCGACGGAATTCGGGATTCATCACCGGCAAATTTTTCAATCGTTCCCTTCCAAATTGTAATCTTATCCGGCAAAACGCCGCCCATGCCATACGACGAACCGCGCGCCAGCTGCGATACGCCGTGATACAAGCCAAACAAAGAGTTATTAGGCGATTCCCCTTCTTCAAGTACGATATCTACGTTATCCAATTTCTTCCGGATTAATGCCGGCAAGGCCGCTATGGCGCCATTGATCAAATTTTCAAATTTTTGCGTTTCCATACTTTTGAACATACAAGACATCGTAACCTGCATCCATTCTCATGGACGCATCAATGCCCAATCCTAACAGATACTCCAGCATTTCCTGCTGCGCCTTAACCGGATCGCCGTCTGTCATTTTCTCCATCTCCAGAAAATCGCCCAGCTCATTCACTCGGTCAACGCAAATTTCATAGCCGTTTATTTCGCACTTTTGCCGCATCTTAACGGTATCGGCAACGATCTTAAAACCGAGCAGTTTGATAATTTCATCCATCTGCTTATCGTCGGAAATTTCCAGCTCGTGTTCGAGCTTGGACAAGTGATTGCCCGGATCGCTGCGCTTGAGCGTAAAAAATTTCCTGCCGCCCTGCAGCCTTATTCGCAACACGTTTGTACCGGCCGGGCACGGCACAGTCGGCACGCCGTCGGGAATGTAAACAATATCCCGCTGCGCTATCGGCTCGCCAAAGGCACAGCCCAGTGCCGTAAGACTTTCGACAATATGTGACGCATCGGCAATTTTGATTTTAACTTCCACTTCTTTCATAGAAATGTCATATTAAACCAATCAAGGCCGTAATTCTGCTGAATCACTATACGTTCCCCTTCCGCAGTGGTTTTATACTTTTCCAGCGCCAGTAATTTTATCGCCTCTTTAATGTGGTACTCATCGGTTCCTTCGATTTCCAAATAAGCCGGCATATTCGGATATTGATCGAGATCAAAACGCCAACCTTGCAACTTCCAAGATTTGCGGAATTTTTCCTGATGGGCGTACTTTTCCAAGCCGATTGCCTCAAACAGTTCAGCCATGGCTTGCGGATCCGCAACAGAAACATTAATTTCGCGCACCTGCTTGGTAATGCCGACGATTTCAGTTTTGCTCTTCCAAGTTGCTTCTGCCCCGCCATTGCTATATGAACGGATGCGCAAAACCCATTGGACCACCGCATCCCGAGCGCCGCAAGGCCGGTACCAATCCACAGCTAACTTGGTATCTTGCAACAACTGCGCGCCTAAGGCTTGCAATTTTTCTGCAACCCGAACGCTATCAACTTCCAAAATTTTTACTTCGATTTCGTTCATAACAAAACATAACCATTTTAAAACCTGCCACCGCCTCAGCCGGTTGGCTGACGGCAGTATTATGGCAGGTTTTGTAGTAAATACCAAATACCAGATACTATCTGCTAAAAGCCCTCGTAGTCATGCATGGTCAGCTGGGCTTCGATCTTTTTGATGACTTCAATAACCACAGCCACAACAATCAGCAGGCTGGTGCCGCCAAATGTCAGAGCCTGGGTGCCGGTGTATTGTTGCATAAGCAGCGGCAAAATGGCGATTACGGCCAAAAAGAACGCGCCGGCCAAAGTAATGCGGTTTAAAACTTTAGACAGGAAATCCGCGGTTTGCTGGCCGGGCCTAAGACCGGGAACGAATCCGCCGTTCTTTTGGACATTTTCGGCAATTTCATCGGGATTAAAAACTACGGCCGTATAAAAATAAGTAAAGCCCATCACCAGCAAAAAATAGAAAACCCCGTAAAACCACCCCTGGGTGTTGAATATGGCGATAGTTTTTGACGCGAGGCTGGACAGCAGCGCCGACTTGGCGCCCACAAAAAACTGGGCGATCAACGCCGGGAACATCATAACCGAAATGGCAAAAATTATCGGAATCACGCCGGCCTGGTTCAGGCGCAGCGGCAAGTGGGTGTTAATCCCGCCGAACAGCTTGTTGCCGCGTACGCGCTTGGCATAGGCAATCGGCACGTTGCGCTGGGCTTCCGTAACCAAGACGACGCCGGCGATCACAGCCAAAATAACCGCGATGAATGCCACTACCATCGGCAGCTTGGTCGGATCGTACCACTGCTGCAAGAAACTAACGGAAGACGGCAGTCTGGCCACTATACCGGCGAAAATGATTAAAGAAATTCCATTGCCGACATCGAATTCGGACATTATTTCACCTATCCACATAACCAGCATAGTGCCGGCAGTTACGGACAGAAGAGTTATGAACCACTGAAATGGCGTAAAGCTGGACAATAGATTGGCGCCCCCGGTCAAACTGCTGCCTTGCTGGAGCAGGCGGATCGTGCCGAACGCCTGAAGTGCGGCCAGCGGGATAGTCATATAACGGGTATACTGGTTTAACTGGGCGCGGCCGGCCTCCCCGCCTTCTTTTTGCATTTCGGCAAAAGACGGCACCACTATGGTCAGCAGCTGCATTATAATAGATGCGGTAATATAAGGCCCCACGCCAAGCATGGCCACGGAAAAGTAGGACAAACCGCCGCCGGAAAAAATGTCGAGCATGTTAAAGAACTGGCTTTGCTGAAAAAAAGCTTTCAGCTTGCTGGCGTCTACGCCCGGGATCGGCACATGGGCCAAAATGCGAGTCAACAATAAAAGACCTAACACGATTAAAATTTTATTGCGCAGGTCTTTAGTTTTCCAGATTAGAGCTAATTTGTTCATAAAATATTTT
>JAJYJE010000086.1 GCA_021789715.1 bacterium
AATTGAAATGAATAAAGGCGAACCCCACCGGCGCGTTCGCCAGCACCGAATCAAACAATTCCGTTTGCTCCTGGGCAGTTACCGCGGCCAGTCTGGCCTGGCTGTATAACTGGGAATTTTCTATAGCCAGCGCGGCGCGGCGCGCCAGCTCTTTCGCCAGGCTGACGTCCTGGGGGGCAAACCTCCTTTCTGCGGTTGACCCGGCCAAGATCAACACCCCGATTACTTGCTGCCGCGCTTTCAACGGAATTATAACCAAGGACTTTAAGCCTACTGCTTCCATAAGGCGCAGGTGCTCTTCATTTTTTGCCGCGGCGCGGATTATGTCGCCTGTCACCTGCGGCAGGTACAGCGTTTTGCCGGAACGGACAACTTCGGCCACCGCGCTCCGTCCGTCCAAATCAATCGGATACCTGGCAACGAGCTCCTCGGTCAAAACCACTTTTTCGGGATCAGCATGGAACGCCGTAACGCGTTTAAGGATGCCGCCTTCCACCAAATCCACCGCGCACCAATCGGCAATTTCTGGCACGGCCAGCTTGCTTAGCGCCGACAAAGTTTGTTCGTAATCCAGCGAGGACGACAAAATTTCACCGGCTTGGGACAAGAAACGCTCGCGTTCATTGCTGCGCTTATCGGCCAGCTCCCTATGCTTTTCTATGGTGATATCGCGAAAAATATTTACCGCAAACACCACTTTGCCTTCCTTGTTATAAACCGGCCGCGCTTTTACGACGGCCCATTTGGATTCGCCGCCGGGGGTAACGCGACGCAATGTCAGCGGCGGCGGCTCCTGGCCCAGCATGGCGCGAAAGCCCGGCAAATCTCCGGCACTCAGCATTTGACCCGACTCGTTGTGGAACTTCAGGCGTTCGGCTAAATTTTTCGCGGATATTTGCAGCAACTCCGCGGCCGCGGCAAAGCCCAATTGCCTGGCCGCCAACTCGTTGGCGTAAATAATTTTGTCTTGCGGGTCCTGGATAATGACGGCGTCGGCTATGCCGTTTAAAACGATATTCAACTCCTCCCGGACCTCCAGCAAACCTTCTTCCATATCCCGGTAATCAACAGGATCAATGCTGCCTCCGCTTGTTTCCGATTGCCGCTTGAGCCAACCGGCCAGTATCGCCGCCGCCAAAAAAGCGATTAGCCAAAGCCCGATCAGTACGGCAGCCGGCTGGGAGTAATGGAACCAATGGCGCGGCAGGGAAAAACTTAAAGCACCAACGGCTGCGGCGACCAGCGCCGTTACCAATCCTGGCCAAAAACCGCCCGCGAACACCGCCAAAACGACGATAACCGCGAACACCGCCCCAAGCGCGTTGATTTCCATTACGCCTTTTGCCTGGAAATGCTCCGCCAAAAAATAAGCCAACAGCACCAAAACCGGGCCTTGGGCATAAAGCATCACCGAGTTAAACCAGTAAACTATGCGTTTCCGTCTATCTAGAAAATCCACCATATTTTTGTTTTATATTTTATTTCCCTTAAGAAGCTGGTCTTTATTCCGTCTAAGAAAAACATATGCGTGTTATATATAGACGAAACAAAACCCACGTTAATAACGGGTAATTGTAAGATTACGGCAAAATTAGCCCATAAACCCAATTTTCCTCATGTTTTTAAGACAAAATCTCCTCCAGACTTATTGTCACAGGCAACTAACTGTGGGATAATGAAGGCGTGATCCACACGCAACCCAACGACATCAAGCACAGAAGGATTGCGAAAGATTACCAAGGAGGATGAGATGAGTAGTGGCGCCATACGGCCTAACGAACTATGGGATGAGTTCAAAGCTAGGCGGACAAAACTGCGGGAATTATGGGATACCCGCAACAGCAGGATCGATGCTTACATACCTGCAGAAGTGAGGGGCACTGTCTCTGAAAAAGAAGCTATCGAAGGAAATTTGGCCCTTGGAAGACAAGCGTCCGATTATGTAGAGGAGGCGTGTTCCTTTGCGAGGTATTTTTTTCAAAAGGGAATCCCTCGATTCCAGAAAAAGGTGTTGGGGCTCGGTTACGGGCGCGGTTACGACCGCTTCTGGACCGAATACGCGATTCGGTGCGGCTTAGAGCCTATCTGGATAGACGTGAGCGAACTCTCGTGCAGCTTTGCACAAAGCGAGTTTAATCAGCTGCTTCGCAAGGCAAGAAAAAACAAAGTCGACACGGGATATCTGACACCGGCTACGATGATCAGGGAAGCGGAAGTCGAGGAGGCTCTCATGTTTCCAGAAAATTTTGCGCTCAACTTAGCCGACGTGCGCATCTGGTACCTGTGCAGGTTCCTGAACTGCCTCTCGCAGGAAGAATCAAAGAAAATACTGGAAATTATCGGGCGTTCGCTCTCAGCGGAGCGTGATCCTGAAAAAGGCAATATCGTCATCGTTGTCAACGCCTTTAAGGATTTCAACCCGCAGATTGACGAGCACCCCGACCCGCCTATTGTCCACACGACCCATATGCCCCGTTACCATTCCGTTTACGCGCACCTGCGGCGGGGATCCGGGCGGAATCTTGTCGCCCGGCACATAGTACACTTCCGCTACTTCAATAAGCTTGTCACCGCCATGATGTTTATGGCAAAGTGACTTGGCCGCGAGGAGGAGGCGTTCCTTCTCCTCGCAATCACTTAATACATTTTATGCGAACTTCAACCGCCAATAAAATTACGCTGCTCAACCAAACCGTACTAGAATGTCTCAATGAGACCAGCGAACAAAAAGTCATTAAATCCTTTACAGACGCCGGCCTCAAAGTACTGGGCGCATCGTTTGGTTTTGCCTGGCTCAAGTCCAGGGACGAGGCGGATTTTGAGCTGATATACAAAACCGCTAATCTGCCTTATGCGCCCATGCCGCCCAGGCGCGGCGGCCATAATTCCGAAGTTGTCAAAACCGGCCTACCTTACTTTGTCAGCGCTCTTAAAAAAGCCCCCAAGTTGCGTTACGACGTCAGTCCTTATATGAAAAGTTTCGTGATTATTCCCATGGTTTACAAGGAAAAAACTTATGGAAACATAGTTTTATGTTTTAAAAAGAAAAAAATTTTTTCCAGGGAAGAAAAAAGCCTGTGCGCATTTATAGGAAATGGGGCTGCCCAAGCAGTAACCCTTAACCGTTTTTATAGCAACCTGGAAAACGAAGTGGCAAAACGCACGGCACAATTGCAAAAAGCTAACAGACAGCTAGAGCACGACTCGGCAGAAGACCAGGCGATTCTCTCCAGCATCGGCGAGGGGCTTATTGTCACCGACCGCAATGGCGGCATTATTCTCGCCAATCCTTACGCCGAGCAGATGCTGGGCTGGAGCAAGGCGCAAATGCTCGGCCAGTCCATATATTCTTTCCTGCCCCTGCTGGACGAGCACAACGAATCTATAGAGCAAAGCCGGCGCCCGCTGGCCAGGGCTTTAGCCTCGGGCCAAAAAATCACCACTCAGGATTTTTCTTATTCCATCAAAAACGGGAGAGTGATCCCTTTGGCAATTACCGCCTCTCCCGTAATTCTGGACGGGCAAACCGTAGGCGCTATTGAAGTTTTCCGCGATATTACGGAAGAACGAAAAATTGACCGTGCCAAAAGCGAACTGATTTCCCTGGCCAGCCACCAGCTGCGCACGCCGCTGGCCGGCATCAACTGGTACGTGGAAGCGCTGGTCAAGGAAGAAGTCGGCAAACTTAATTCCACGCAAAAAAAATATCTTGAAGAAGTATATAATGCCAACCTAAAACTGGTGGAAATGGTTTACGATTTCCTGAACGTCTCGCGAATCGAGCTCGGCACCTTCAACCTCAAACTTTCCTCGGTCAACTTAAAGGAAGTCTCCCAAGGAATCATTAAAGAACTTGAGCCGACGGTAAAAGCCAAAAAGCTCAAACTGGCAGAGCGCTACCGCGGGGAAATCGAGCAGGTTCCAATCGACCGCAAAGTCATCAGGATCACGCTACAAAATTTAATTACCAACTCGGTCAAATACACGCCGCCCCGCGGCCGGGTCTATATTAGCATCATCCTGGAAAAACCTAAAGGCAAGCCAACACTGCGAGTGACAGTGGCGGATACGGGAGTGGGCATCCCAAAAAAAGACCAGGATAAGATTTTTAGCAAACTGTTCCGCGCCGACAATATCAAGCCGCTCGACGCCAACGGCACGGGCTTGGGTTTATACATCGTGAAATCTTTTGTGCAGCTCTGCGGCGGCAAAATCTGGTTTAAATCCCGGGAAAACCGCGGCACCACATTTTATGTCGATCTGCCGCTGGAACAAAAGAGCCCCGCAGCGGTGCCGTCCTCATTAATATAGACGCGGGCCCGGATTTGTGGTTAAATAAAAACGTAATCGTTTTAAATTCCTTTATACCTAAAAGGTTGCCAGGTTATTATGGTTATAGCGCGGCACTCCGCAAAAAAAATTTTGATAATTGAGGATGAAAAATCCCTGTTAAGCGTACTGGCGGATAAATTCCGGAGAGAGGGATTTTTTGTTTGGGAAGCGCAAGACGGCGAAGAAGGGCTGGAGAGCGCGTTAACCAACCGTCCCC
>JAJYJE010000087.1 GCA_021789715.1 bacterium
AAGGCTTCCCACATCGCTGTCTTTCAGGCAGTACCCGTCGGCCCCGGAGGAGAAGGCCGAAAAAATCTCGTCCTCCGCCAGTCCCAGCTCGCCGCCCTTTTTATTTATCGCTTCTTTTTTCTGGTACATGCGCTTAATATCGTTTAAATAACCTCCGATTATTCCCAAATCATACGGATCAGTAATCACCCGGCTTTTACGCAAAACGGTCAGCTCAAGTTCCAGCGCGGCCAGAAAGGTATCTTGGGCCATATTCAATTTCTCTTCGTGGCTTTTTCTCTGAATCAAACTCATGGGAGGTTCGGTTTCAGCTTCCTGCATTTTCTGAAAATCGGACAGCGCGGCTCTGAGCGGGCCGATCTTTTGGGCCTGGCGCCTAAATTCTTCTATTTCCTGCTGCGACATTAATATCTCCGATAACTCGGGATGATTTGTTTCGGGCATAAAGCTATGCTTTAAAATCTTTTAACGCTATTCTCCGCGCAAGTTCCCACACTTTGTTATGAACGGCCTCCGGCGGCAGGAGTTCGCCGCGCTCGACGCACTCCACAAGCTTGGTGTTGGGAAACAGTTTGGCGATCTGCCGGAACACTTTTTCCGCGTTCTTTAAGTGCTCCTGATCGGCCTCGTGCAGGTCGCGCTTTTTGTGGGCCTGGTCGGCATACGCGCGCTGCTCCTCGGATTTCATATCTACCAACTGCTGCGCCACTTCGGCCGGCACATGGAGGATTACATTTAAGTCGGGTTTTGGGATGCCGAACACATTATATTCCAAATCGTCCAGCCAGCGGAAAAACTTGACGCGTTCGAGGTCGTCTGGTATTTTACCGCCCTGATGCCCGGCATTGGCCGTAACATAACGGTTGGAAACCACTATTTTCCCTTCCTTGAGCCACTGCCGGATCTTAAACGACGCGTCAAACCGGTCGATAGCGTAAAAAATAGAGGCGGCGCGGGGGCTGACCTGGCCGTATTTGCCATTTAAATATTCTTCGATAATCCCGGCCGACTTGGTGCCGTACTGGGGAAAATCCGCCATTTCAACCTGATAACCGTTAAGTTTCAGTTCATCAGACAGCAATTTGGCCTGAGTAGCCTTGCCGCTGCCGTCCGTACCGTCAATCACAATGAACCGGCCATAGCTTTTGGACGCGTGCTTTTGATTTTTACCGAATTTAAGCATAGTTCAAAAAGTGTCATTGCGAGCGTGAACGCGCCCGAACGCTAAGCAATCCGTATCCTCTGACGATAAGATTGCTTCATCGCCGCCAAACAAAAGCCCAGGCTGGACTCCCCGCAATGGCAAAAATTATTACAACTTCTTAATTATCCCATCAATCTTCGCATACAACTCTTCCAGAGTACCGGTGTTATCAATTTTAATATCGCATTGCGAACCAAGGTAAGCGATTTTGACTTCAGTGGGCTCGTTCTCAAGCTTGGCAAATTCCTGCGCCGACAGCGTACTGTCGTCTGCTTTCTCCCGGCGTTTCAGGAAACGCTCATACAAGATTTCCTGCGGCGCGGTAACGTAAATCATTCTCGCCCCCAACGCCTTGGCATTATCAAATTCGTCCTGGAACCTAATGCCGCTTATGACTTTAAACCCGGCAGCGGATTGGCTTATTTTTTTCCTTACCGCTCCCCAAAGCACACCCTCGTGAAAAGCGCTGCGGATGCCCATTCCAAGATCGATTTCGTTGCGGCGGCTTTTCGGCAAATCCAATATATCCAAAATTTCGTCCAATACCATACTGTACTTTACGTGAAAAGCGCCGTATTTTTTGACCAAATAGTCGCCCGCCGTATCTTTACCGGCCAGGCGTTGGCCAACTATGCCCAATATCATAAAATTACATTACTGGTGGCATTATATCACGCTTAAGCCAAGCGAAAAAGCCCCATTTTACCAGTTTTTTACGGCTTCAATCAAGTATGATAAAATGCTTGTATGGTAAAACGAGATTTGGAATTTTTATATGAGATCGGCTCCCTGCGCTTTATCCAACGCGCCTGGAAGCAGTTCTTGGGGCCAAATTACGCTAACCTAGCCGAGCATCATTTGCGGGTCATTTGGCTGGCCTTGCTGCTGTCAAAAATGGAAGGCAAAGGCGACCCGTACAAAATTATGAAGATGGCCTTAGTCCATGACGTGGCGGAAAGCCGCACCGGCGACGCGCATTACATATCGCGCCTTTATATCAAACGCAATGAGGATCTGGCCATTAAGGATATTTTAAAGGATACTTCGCTGGAAAAAGAATTTTTGGAAGCCTGGCGCGAATACGAAGATCGCGATACCGTCGAAGCCAAAATAGTAAAAGACGCCGACTGGCTGGATATAGATCTGGAAATTCAGGAACAGAAAGCCGTTGGCCGGATCCATATTAACGATTGGGACGACAACCGCAGGCTCATTCGCAAGCTGCTTCACACCAACTCCGCCAAAAAACTATGGCAACAGATAAAAAAATCCAATCCGGTCGAATGGGTTGGAAATGCCAGAAACAGGTTTGTCGAGGGCGATTTAAAACAAATGCTCGACAAAAAGAACGGTAAAAAATCCAAACATTAACCTCAGCTCGAGATCCACGTAGCGATCAGCGAATAATCCGCGTTTATGCAACACCAATACGAAATCGAAATCAAAAGCCTCCTAGGCGGCAAGGAAAAAGCGGAGGAACTTAAAATAAAAATGAAAGCTGCCGATCCGCAGTTTGTGGAGATCGGCTCGCACAAGCAGCTCAACCATTACTTTGTAGATGGTGACTTGAAAACACTCTACCACAACGCCGCTAACGTTATTGAGGCCGGTAAAAAGGACAAACTCAGGGAACTGTCGGAAAAAGCCAAGGATTACTCTGTGCGCACCCGCTGGGCAGACGGCAAAGTTATTCTGGTTGTAAAAGCTTCTGTGGACGATACGACAAGCAGCAACGGCACTGCCCGCCTGGAATGGGAATCCCCCGTTTCCTTCCCCTCTTTTGAAAAAGCGGGATTCCGGGGGGTTAAACCGTCGGCTGCCGACGAAATCCAACAGCTTGATGAGTTAGTCCTCAAATCCGGCTTTAAGTACCAGGCCAAGTGGTCGCGCGAGCGCCAGGAGTTCCAATATAAAGGCGCCAACGTCAGCATCGACAAAAACGCCGGCTACGGCTATTTGTCGGAGTTCGAGATGGTGATCGGCGACCCGGCAAAGGCCGACGAAACTAAGGCGGCCATCCGCCAGATGATGAAGGACCTCGGCATCGACGAACTGCCGCAGGACCGCCTGGCAAGGATGTTTGATTACTATAACAAAAATTGGGAAAACTACTACGGGACTGAAAAAATTTTTACGATTGAGTAGGCAAAGTCGCATGAATCCTGATACAATCTCCACAAAAGAACATATCCAGGCTAAAATTACTGAGTTAATTAATGCGTGCCAATTGGACAATACAGGAACCACAGATCAGACCGCAAAGATTAGGAACTTAAGTCAATCTATACTTCAGGATGAAGTAAGATTGTTGGATCGTATTTTATACGATATCTATGAAAGATATGGATGCGTCGGACTTTCAGACTGTTATAAAGAAAAATATGGAAGGCATGTATATTTTCCTCACGCCAGAGACGAAAACACATTAAATATAGAACTAGCCAAAGCGGGTCCCCTAATGGGAAAATTTAAGGATACTCAGCCTGATATTTACAAGGTATTGGAACGTTACCAACCGTATAATTCTGGCCAAGATTGGAATGGCCTGTTACATGAACTTTCTAACCTTGGCCATAGGAAGCTAATTCCACAAAATAAATTCACCACTATACAAACTATTATTGGTACTTTTCCTTTAACCGGTAGCATTAAAATATCAAATGTAGTTGTAAGTTCTCCGGCTGGAACTGGTTTTATTCATAATTTGGAAATAAACAAAGGTGTGGTAAAAGGCTTTGATCCATACAGCATGTCTTATCAAACCCAATATTTAATCGCTGGAACATCTATCGACATTATTGCTTTATGTATTCATTCATATAATAAAATCGAAAATATATTTTCCGAATTGAGTCGATATTAATCGAATAATTTTATGACCAAACATCCAGAATACCAATATTTGAACCTAATGCAGGAAATCCTTGATAAAGGAATCCGGCAAGAGGACAAAGGCACGGGCGACGTGACTTATAGCCTGTTTGGCCGGCAGATCAGGTTTAATTTGAGCGAAGGCTTTCCCCTGCTCACGACCAAAAAAACTTTTTGGAAGGGCATAGTCCACGAACTCTACTGGTTCATGTCCGGCCAGAGCAACATTAAATACCTGGCCGACAACAATATCCATATCTGGGATGACTATCCCTACCGCATTTACCGGGAAAAAATGACTGCGGGGGCAGTACCGGAAATGACCAAAGAAGAATTTGTGGCCAAGATAGCGGCCGACGCCGACTTTGCCAAACAACACGGCGAACTCCCCCGCATCTATGGCGAACTTTGGCGCCGCTGGCCGGCCAAAAACGGCCGGACTGTGGACCAATTGCAATG